>JADFPY010000036.1 GCA_022562085.1 candidate division KSB1 bacterium
TCGATGTCGATGGGAAAACGCTGTCTGACGTTCAAACTATGGTTAAAGAGGCAGCGGCGGATAAATACCTTAATTCTGAAATAACCGCCAACCTGGCAATCCTGCGGCAATTTCGGGTGCATGTCACCGGACAAGTGATGAAGCCGGGCTCGTATGGTGCTTTGGCTGTTGACCGGGTATCGAACCTCATCGAGATAGCCGAGGGCATAACCAACTGGGGTTCCGAAAGAGCTATTGAAGTTCGTCATCTGGATGGTACAGTGGACATGGTGGATTTATACCGGTACTCAAAACTTGGAGATTTAGAAGCGAATTTGACTCTTAAAGGCGGGGACGTCATTTATGTTCCTCATATTAATTTGTCTAAGGCTACCGTGCGCGTGGAAGGGCCGATCAACGATCCCGGTGTTTACCAATTGGCCGAAAATGAAACAGTGCAGAGTTTCTTACTGAGAGTTGATGCTTACAACCGGCACGCGGACCTGACCAACGCTTACCTACAAAGACAAACGGTTTCTAATGGTGTTTCGGAAACCATTCCGATTTTCCCATATCTGGCAAACCAGGGAAACGGGCATGCGGAATTGTATCTGCAGGATGGCGATGTCATTATGGTTCCGAAAAGAAACGAGGAGGTTTATGTCATCGGCGCGGTTAGAAACGCCGGGCCTTATGCCTATTATCCAAATCTCACTGCCATCGATTATATTGGCTTTGCCGGCGCCTCTGAAAGAGCAGTGAAGCCGTCAAAGGTGCAGCTAATCCGCATTAACTCTGAGAAACCTTTAAAGGCGAAAGGTTTAATCATTGAGCCGGGTGATACGGTTTATGTTCCACAAAGATCTGAGTTTGGTCTCAGAGAGATTACCTCGCTCATCGTGACAGTTACCAATGTGCTGTTGACGATGAAAGCGTTAGATCTGCTTTAATGCTTCTCGTTCGCCAAGAATCAGTTCGGTCCTCAATTCAAAATCAACCCTCTTAACTATCCCTGATGCTCTCAAGAGTACGAAACGTTTTCGTTATCTCGGCCCTCGGCGTTCTGGGAGGAATACTCAAGAATATCCTGCTTGCCCGCGAACTAACAAAGGAAGAACTTGGCATCTATTCTTTACTAATGACAATAGTTGGCTTTGTCTACCCCCTAACGCTTTTAGGTCAGCATAATGCCATTGTACGTTTTATGGCAGATAAAGACTTTTCCGACTACAACTGGCCTAAAAAAAATCTGCAGCTGCTTTTAGTGAGTTTCTGTCTAACCGTCTTGGCTGTCGGTATCTTCAGAATGACATATGACCTGAAATTTCTGGCAATGACTTTTTTGCTTCTTGCCACACTAGGAACCGTAGGAACCGATGTTTATGCCAGTATCTATCGAGCTCAAGGTAAATATGAAATTTCGATGGTAATTTTCCGCATTCTCAATCTTTTACTGCCTCTAGCCATTTTCTTGCTTTTAATCCTTAAAATGGTTACACTTAGTAACATATTAATTCTGTTTTCGATATTGTATGCTCTTGTTCCACTTGTAATGGTAAACTTTGTCAGACAAGGCATAAATTCGGGGTCCGCGAAAATCCCAAAAAGTGTGTGGAAAGACGGCATATTTTTGTGGGGAGCGGATTTGTCCCTGCTGGTGATTGTTTCAATCGATAAATTCTTGATCCCCAAGCTAATTACCTATCAAGCGCTAGGCGAATATTTCGCGATTTTTTCAATTACCCGCGCTTTCGATCTGGTTTTGAGGGCATTTGAAATGGTTTTGCTACCGCATCTGAAAAAATCAGGAACGGTACATTTAGGCTCGCTTCTGAGTTGGGTGTTAGGCTCAGCTTTGATACTTTCGGCATTCTATCTTTTGGCCGGTGACACTTTAGTTGAACTTGTGTTCAAGGGCAAGTACAGCAACAGCTCATCCTTGATTCCTTTCTTCTGTGTTTTAGGAACAATTCGTCTTTTGCATGTCATTCCCTATAGTGTAATTGGCGGACTACTAAAACAGCACAGGTTAAAACAAATGTTTCACATAAATATTCTGACAATCTTTCTGGCCATCCTGTTGAGTTTTTTTCTTATAAACAATTATGGATTAGTAGGAGCAGTCACCGCTGGCATTGCCGTTTGGGCATTTAAAACTCTGGCCGGATTTGGAATTATGTTTAAGGACACTTGGGACTCAAAGGAGAACTTTCGGACGGAAGGCACAGACAACCATGAATGAAAGCGAAAAATCTTTTCTAATAGAAGCGCTGTCTCTCCTATCAAATTGGAGGCGGTTCCTCATCATCAACATCAGCGCTTTCACTTTTGTGGCATTGGTAATAAGCTTAATTTTACCCAAATGGTATCGTGCCGAAGCTAAAATCTTAACCAGCAGCAGTGAAATTGCTGATCTTGGTTTGTCCTCGCTGGTTGGGGACTTGCCTTTTCAAGGGCTCGGGCTCATTCCAAAAAACGACGAGACGCTAAGATATTTAGCCATGCTGGAAAGCCGAACCATTATGATGAACATTGCCAACAGATTCAATTTACAGGAACGTTACGATACCCCTAATTGGGAAAAAACACTCCGAAAGCTAACCGAGAACGTCAGTTTTGATACCAATGTCGATGAAACACTCAGTATCCATGTTTGGGACCAATCGCCCGAATTTGCGGCTGAAATGGCGAATACCTTTGTCCAAATGTTGGACAGTCTGAACATCCAGTTTAGAATCTCAAAAGCAAGAGACAATCGTGAATTCCTTGAAACCCGCCTTGAAGAAACTAAGAAGACACTCGCCAATGCAGAACAAAATTTAAAAACTTTCCAGGAAAAGTTCGGCATCATTGATGTGACTGAACAAGCGAGGTCATCCATCCAGACAATTTCAGAATTTGAAGCTCAAGTCATTGTTAAAGAAACGGAGTTGAGATTCAAGCGCAACTATCTTTCCGAAGATCATGCCGATATAGATATGCTACAAACGGAACTTAGGGAGCTCAAGAAATCACTGCGAAAAATTCAGCACGGCACCAATGGAGATTCTTTCGATTTAGGTAACATTCTCATACCCAGCAGGAAGGTTCCGGCCTTGGCGATGAACTATTTCAGACTGTTGCGGGACGTGGAGGTTCAAAACCTACTTTATAAACTAATGACGCAGCAGTATGAGCAGGCCAGAATCTTCGAAGCAAAGAAAACGCCCATCATTCAGGTTTTGGATTGGGCCGTACCGCCGATTTACAAAGACCGTCCGAAAAGGGCCTACATCGTTTTAGGGGCGTTGTTTTTTAGCGCTTTCATTTCAATTTTCTTTGCTGCCGGCGTGGAAAGATGGCGAAGGATAAAGGCGGAATTGCAAGTGACAAACTCAAATGGCAATTGAAGCACAAAACCACCTCGTTCCCAAGTTTAACCTGGGAACGACAACAAGCGGCAATAAAGAATGGATCCTCTGGGCTTTCTTCTTTTTTATCCAGATTAGTTCTCTAATCAACTTGAGCATCCTACCGCAAGCCCCAGTCATACCGCTGATTTCTCTTGCGCTTTTGGTGTTGTTATCAAGTCTCTTTTTCCGAAAACTGCTCCTGCTTCTGATTCTACTTTCCATTTTAACCTCGGAAACGCTTTATTTCGAAGCCGGTCCTGTAGTCATCAGGGGATTCGATTTCTTACTGCTGTTTGCTTTGATCCTTTTCTCTGCCAAATGGTTAATCGAAAAAAAAAACAAATTCGAAGACTTGCCAGTTTTTAAATTGGCATTAAGTCTTTTAGTTCTGACTGCTCTCGTCTCACTTATAGGCACGATTTCCTTAAAAAACTCACTTTTAGAGTTCGTGCAGACAATCGAACTCATCATTGCAGCTTACATATTTTTTAATATTATAAAAACAGAGGCAGATATTAAATTTTTATTCCTCGTAATTCTCCCCTATAGCGTTTTGGATGCTCTTTGGATCCTATTTCAATATTGGACGGGTGAACTACTCGGTCGACATATCGGCTTGTTCCAAACGCTGGCCTTTGAATTGAGTTACGGGACGGCGATAGCTACTGCTTTTTTCTACATGACCAAAAAAAAATGGCTCAAATTTATCATGCTACTAAGTGCGGCGCTTCAGATAATGGCTATTTATTTATCTAACGGCCGAGGTCTATTTATTACAGCCGTTTTAATGGCAATGCTCTGTAATTTTGTCTTCGCACTGCAAAAAAAGAAAATCAGCTCATTTGTCTACATTACAGGTGCAATATTATTTGCGTTTTTGATTTCATCTCTCATACTAAACCCGGAAATCGAAAACCGTTACACCTCCATTATTGAAGGTGGTGAAATGAGAGACCTGCGATTAATTATTTGGGCTATAAGCTTGAAAATTTGGCAAAGTTTCCCTTTATTGGGAGTCGGATTCGGGAACGCTGAACTCGCTCTTGTACAATTTTCACCTAAGCCGTTTGGCATTGCGTTAACCGCTCTTGCTGATGTAAAAACACCGCATAACGAATATTTAAGCTTTGCTGTTCAGGCAGGTCTCTTTGGTTTTATTACTGGATTATTTTTCTATGCAATTCTGTTTCGAAACTCCATTTTGATTTACCGAAAAAGTAAAGGCCGATTAAAAGAGTACTCCATCATTTTGTTAGCATTTATAAGTGGACTCCTCGTTTGGAATATGGCAAATGATACTTTATTAGCGGGAAAAGGTATGCTGATAATGCTGTTTATCGCTATTTTGTGTAGAATTTACTCCCTCAAGAAAATTTAAAATATGGATGTTTCTATTATTATTGTTAATTTTAGCACTCAAGACTTACTCAACAAGCTGCTTATTTCAATAAAAGAAAAAATGAAATCGGTAGAATATGAGATCATTGTAGTAGACAACAATTCGGAGGACGACAGCGTCGAATTTCTAAAGAACTATTTCCCTAAAACGGTTCTCATAGAAAACAAAACTAATGTAGGCTTTAGCAAAGCTAACAATCAAGGTGCTAAACTTGCAAAGGGCAAGTATCTGCTATTTCTGAACTCAGACACACTTGTTTGTGATGGAGTTGCGGAAAAGATGCTGGAGTACCTGCAAAGAAAAAAGTCCACAGCGATAGTAGGGCCGAAGCTGTTAAATCAGGACGATACCTTACAACGCTCCTGCGGGATTTTCCCAAACCTTTGTACAGAATTCTCAGGCAGGACTTTTTTGAATCGGCTCTTTCCAACCAGTAAAGTATTTGGCGCCTATAGGCTGGGAGCCTGGGATTATGCAACTGAAAAAAAAGTGGATTGGGTTTCCGCGGCCTGCATGTTGATCAGAAAAGATGTTTTTGACCAGATCGCTGGTTTTGATGAAAACATTTATATGTTTTATGAAGATGTCGATTTATGTTTTCGTGTAAAAAAAGCAGGCTATAAAATTACTTTCTTACCGAATGCACAAATTTATCATTTACACGGGGGCTCCTGGACGAATCAACGTGAAATACCTATTTTCAATAAGGGCAAAAGCGCTTTGTATTTTTTTCGAAAACACTATCGTCGGTGGAAAACACAGTCTCTAAAAATTTTTATTTTAGTGGAAATTCTCTTGAGCTATCTCCTGTTTTTCCCCTACTTGATCCTTAAAGGTGAGCAACTATCCGGAATACAATCTCGCGCAAAAGGTTACAATGCTTGTCTTAAACATATTGTTTTAGGGGCAAACTAAAACTTCTCATGCACATAGTAATCGATGCACACTTGGCGGTAAAAGAAATCGACGGCGTCTCTCGCTATTTAAACGGGCTACTGGCCGAGTTACCCAAAATAGACTCGTCGGTTCAGTACACAATTCTATCTCTGCCCCGCGAGAAATCGTGCCTGCCTGAAGAGATTTTTTCACATGCGAACGTCAACCGTTTCGAATTAGACTTGATGGGACCGACTCCGAGGCAGCACTTTATCACACATCGATTGCTAAGGAAACTAAAAGCTGATGTTTATCATCATCCACAATTTGATTTACCCTGGAGGATTAAGACGCCGTCGGTGGTTACAATTCACGATCTCAAATATATTGAGCATCCAGAATTCTTAGATAAAAGGAGTCGACTAAAGAGCATCTACATCAGGAAATCGCTGCAACACTCACTTCGGGCCTCGAATCAAATCATCGCTGTTTCGCAAAACACCTTAAATGATCTTGAAAACAGATTTAATTTTGATATCGAAAAAGCAACGGTTATTCACCATGGCATAAATTCAAAACCGCAACTCAAGCCAGAACAAAAAAATGGTACTTTTGAAACTCTAAGTGACTTCGTTTTATTTGTCGGGACCAGGCGTCCTCATAAAAATATCGAGGGGCTCATTAGAGCGCTGTCTATTTTGCGTACACAATATCAATTAAAACTGGATTTAGTAATTGCGGGTAAAGCATATTCGGATTATAATAAACCGGAAAATCTAGCGAAAGAACTCGCCGTTGAGCCTTATGTCCACTTCCTTGATTTTGTTTCCGATGAAAAGCTGCCTGAATTATATAACTCCGCAAAAGTACTGGTCCTCCCCTCTTTTTATGAAGGATTTGGTTTGCCTTTGCTTGAATCAATGGCACATGGGACGCCTGTAGTAGCATCGAATGTGAGCTCAATCCCGGAAGTTGTTGGAGATGCCGGTCTTCTGGTTAATCCTGAAGACCCGGAGGATATTGCCGGAAAAATTCATCAAATTATTACTGATACTAAACTATACCAAAAACTGGCAACCGCAGGGTTGTCGAGATCCAAGCAATTTTCATGGCGTTCGGTTGCAAAATCTACGTTCGATGTCTATATTAAAGCTTTAAACTAAGAATTTAACCCAAAGTTATGGTTTTATTGGACATTGGGATTTGGTCTTTGAGTTTTTATTTGTAGTTTGTTTTTTGAGATTTGCGGCTTGTCCGCGTTAGGTTTCACCTTTAATTGTCAAAAAACTACTGCAGGAGTATAAGAATCTCTTGTCAAGTGAACGATAAACAAATGAAAAAAATAAAAGTCCTGCACATCATCACCCACCTGTCAATCGGTGGTGCACAGGACAATACGCTTATTACAGTGGAACGGTTGGATCGGCGGAAATTCGAAGTCAGTCTGATGTGTTCTCCTGAAGGGGAATGGTTGGAACGTGCAACAAAAATCAAAGCCCTTAACTTCATTTTTGTCGAGGAGTTGGCGCGCAGAATTCGATTCGTTAAAGACTTTATCGCGTTTTTAAAGATTTGTACCACCATCAAGAACGCCAAATACGATATTGTTCATACCCACAGTTCAAAACCGGGCGTTCTCGGTCGACTGGCAGCAAAGTTAGCTGGAGTACCGATAATTATTCACACCATTCATGGCTTCCCGTTTCATGATTTTATGAACTTTGTGACGAAGCGGTTTTATATTGGTCTTGAACGTTTCCTCTCAAGAATTTCTGACAAGATCGTTACGGTGTCAAAACTAAATCTTGAAAAAGCCGTTGACCTAAGACTTGAAAAACGGAGCAAATTTATAAACATTTACAGCGGCATCGACTTCGATAAATTCGATGTGAAAATCGATGCCGAGCGGAAAAAAAACGAACTCGGAATCTTGAATGGTGAGAAGATTGTCGGCATGGTAGGTAGGCTCTCGGAACAGAAAGCGCCTCTGGACTTTGTTAAAGCCATGCCTGAGGTTTTAAAAGCGCGTGATGATGTTCGCTTTATTATAGTTGGGGACGGAGAGTTGAAAGAAAAAACACTTGATTTGTCTAAGAAACTTAATGTCGATTCCAAATTAATGGTGCTTGGTTTTCGTGAAGACGTTCCGGAGCTTTTACAAACTTTTGATGTTTTTGTCTTAACTTCGTTGTGGGAAGGATTAGGACGTTCTCTGACCGAAGCCATGTACACCGGCAGGTCGGTAGTAGCCACCAATGTTGAAGGTGTCCCGGAATTAGTGAAACCCGGTAAGACGGGTCTTCTGGTTGAACCCAGGGATGTTCAAGCGATTGCAAAGGGAATTATCCATTTTCTTGATAATGAGAAAAGCGCCGGGAAAATGGGGGGAGCCGCAGCTGAATGCATTCATGCAGATTTTACCGCAGATGCAATGGTGAAGAATTTGGAGAAACTTTATGAAGACCTGGTTTTTGAAAATGCGAAAAGACTTTAAATAAATGCCAAAATTATTAGAAAAAATCCTTCTGCTCGCACTTGATTTCTTTGCACTCAGCGGTGCATTTCTGACCTGGGGATGGCTTAGAAGAGAACTCGGTTTTTTTGCAGAGGCCGATCTGCTGGTGTTTTTTTCTATTTCACTAATTGTAAATCTTTTTTGGATTTTTCTGTTGGCATTTTTTGGAATGTATGGCCCCTGGTATGCTAAATCCCGCGTGGATGAACTTATCAACATTTTCAAATCACTTTCAATCGGCGTATTTATTATTTTCCTCATTACCATTGACTTGAACAGTGATCTGTCTGCCCCCCCAAAATTAAGCCGCATGTTCATCGTCAACTATTGGGTGATGCTCATACTTTTCGTTTCATCGGCCCGAATGGTTTTTCGGACGGTACAAAGGAAGCTGCTCACTTCCGGCATTGGCCAGCGGCGGACGCTAATCGTCGGGTGGGGCGAGAAGAGCCGGGAGTTATGCGATGACCTTCAAAGATTTCCCGCGCTCGGCTACAAAGTCATCGGTTTTCTCAGTGAAAATCAGCAAAATAGAAACGATAAAACCGGCTATAAAAACATTCCGTTATTGGGGAGTGTTGAAGAAATTGAGCAGATCGTGCAGAATAGCGGCACACAGGAGGTCATTCTGGCTTTAGAAGGTGACAAGAGAAAAAAAGTCATGGATGTAGTAAATCAGTGTAACGGCCTGCAAGTGAATTTCAAAATCGTACCGGATTTGTATGATATCGTCATGGGGCAGGCGCGAACAAATCAAATTTATGGCTTCCCACTCATTGATATTCTGCCACACCACATGCTTCAATGGGAGCAAAAAATTAAACGGCTAATGGACCTTATTATTTCAAGCGCCATAATAATTGCTTTTTTTCCTGTTTGGTTGTTTATTTCCATTGCGATTAGACTGGATTCAAAGGGTCCGGTTTTTTACAAACAGGAAAGAGTCGGAAAAAACGGCAAAAAATTCATGATCTATAAATTCAGATCAATGATCCATGACGCCGAGTCAAAGACAGGACCCAAATGGGCGCAGCGAAAAGACCCGAGAATCACCCGGGCTGGGAAGATCATTCGCAAACCCCGTCTCGACGAAGTCCCGCAATTTTTCAATGTCTTAAAAGGTGAAATGAGCCTGATTGGGCCCCGGCCTGAGCGGCCCTACTTTGTTGAAAAGTTTAAGCGGGAGATACCTTTTTATGCACGCAGACTGGGAGTCAAGCCAGGCATTACCGGCTGGGCGCAGATAAAAGGCGAGTATGATACCTCCATGGACAACGTTAAAACCAAACTCCAGTACGATTTGTTCTACCTCGAAAATATGTCATTGAGAATGGATCTAAAAGTGATCATAAATACAATTTATGTGATGTTGATGGGTAAGGGGCATTAAAGATGTTAGACCTCAAGTTCATTCGAGAAAATTTGGACTTAGTCAAAGAAGGCGTAAAAAACAAGCGCGAAAAAGTTGACTTAGATCGGCTGATTTCTCTCGACTCCAAACGCCGTGAAATTTTGCAAGAAGTCGAGCAGCTCAAAAACCAACGGAATACGAATTCACAACTCATCGCTAAGCTCAAGAAAGAAGGCAAATCTGCTGATGCAGAAATCACTGAAATGCAAAAAGTAGGCGATAAAATTAAAGAGATGGATGCTGAACTTCGGGACCTTGAAAGCGAAATCAAGGAAATTCAAAGTTGGGTTCCGAATCCGCCCCACTCCTCTGTGCCCATCGGGCAAAGCGAGGAAGACAACGTTGAAATTAAGAAGTGGGGAACACCCCCTGAACTTGATTTTACTCCAAAACCCCATTGGGAGATAGCCGAGAATTTAGGCATCATCGATTTTGCTCGCGGTTCGAAAATCTCCGGCTCCTTTTTTGTCAGTTACTGGGGGCTGGGAGCAAAATTGGAGCGGGCGCTCATCAATTATATGATAGATTTTCACGTCGAAAAGCACGGATACCTCGAAGTCTTTCCGCCTTTTTTGGTTAATCGTGCCAGCATGTTTGCAACCGGCCAGATTCCGAAACTTGAAGACGACATGTATTATGTTCAAGTAGATGACTTGTTTTTAATCCCCACAGCCGAAGTGCCGGTCACCAACTTCCACCGTGATGAGATTTTGAAAGAAAAGGAGCTGCCCATTAAATATACGGCTTACACCCCCTGTTTTCGCCGGGAAGCGGGATCGTATGGCAAAGACACCCGGGGGTTAGTTCGAATTCACCAATTTGACAAAGTGGAAATGGTGAAGTTCGTTAGACCGGAGACATCGTACGACGAATTGGAATCACTACTTTTGAATGCCGAAGATATTTTGCAAGCACTGAATTTGCCCTACAGAGTCATCGAGCTCTGCACCGCTGATTTGAATTTCGGCGCAGCAAAATGCTACGACATCGAAGTCTGGGCTGCAGGCGCAGAGAAATATTTGGAGGTATCTTCGTGCAGCAATTACGAAGCATTTCAGGGACGGCGCGGCAACATTCGCTTTCGCAATGAATCTACCGGAAAAACGGAGTTTGTTCACACGCTTAATGGTTCAGGGTTAGCGCTGCCAAGAATAGTGATCGCAATTTTGGAAAATTATCAAACTGTAGATGGGACGGTTGTTGTCCCGGAAGTTTTGCGGGATTATTTTGGAAGGGATGTGATAAAATAAACCCATGACCGAAAGAGAATTTGTAAATAAGGTCGCCAACGGACAAGAAGATATCATTCAGATACTCATTGATCTCCTTGATAAAAACGAAATCGGTTACTGTGTTATCGGTGGTTTAGCTGTAAACGCCTACGTTGAACCCGTTGTTAGTTTGGATTTAGACATCATAGTTGCGACAAATTCAATAAACAAGTTATGTCAAGTGGCTGAGAAAATTTTTACCATTAAAGAATTTGAACACAGTTTAAATCTAAAGAGCCCAAAATCTGATTTACGAATTCAGGTACAAACCGATCCGCGTTATCAAGCATTTATTAGTAAAGCAAATGTAAAGAACGTCATGGGTTACGATATGAAAGTCGCCGCAATCGAAGATATTCTACAGGGTAAAATTTGGGCATATTCTGACCAGAAAAGACGAAAGAGTAAACGTCAAAAAGATTTGGCTGATATTTTTCGTTTAGTAGAAACTTATTCACATTTGAACGATTTGTTGCCGGATTCAATCAAATCAATGTAAATGTAAAAAAGCCATTTCGATTGAAGGAGCAATCTTTTTATCTCAGTACTACAGCCTTTGGTTAATAGAAACAACAAGATTTCTCCTCCGAGGTGTCGGGGTCGAAATGGTACGGCGGCTAAAATTCTTTCGACAAGAACAAATTCTTAAAGAATGATCTCAACTTCAGAAGACAATCTCCGCCAAACCATCGTCGAAATCGGACGTCGGATGTACCAGCGAGGCTATGTTGCTGCCAACGACGGCAACATCAGCGTTCGATTGGACGAAGAACGCATTCTCGCTACTCCGACCGGCGTCTCAAAAGGTTTCATGAATGCTGAAGAGATGGTCGTTTTGGATTTGAAAGGTCAGCCGATTTCTGATGGCAAACCCTCCACTGAGCTGCCGATGCACCTGTTTATTTATAAAGAGCGTCCGGATGTTCAGTCGGTTGTCCATGCTCACCCAACCTATGCAACAGGTTTTGCCACTGCCGGGCTTGCTTTGGACAAGTGCGTTTTAGCAGAAGTGGTTGTGACCATCGGCTCGATTCCTCTGGCTGAATATGGCACACCCTCAACTGAGGAGCTGCCCGAAACGCTTCGGCCTTACATTCACTCCTGCGAAGCTTTTTTGATGGCGAATCACGGCGTTGTCACCGTAGGCAAAGATTTAATGGACGCGTACTTCAAATTAGAAAGAGTGGAACACTATGCCCAGATCGTGTTTATTTCCAGAGCACTTGGTGGAGAAAATGTTCTCCCTAAAAAGGAAGTTGAGAAGCTTTTTGATTTAAGAAAAGTTTACGGGGCGGAATCATTAAATCCCGGATGTTACGCTTGTTACGACGATTGTATTGGGGAGTCTTGCGTTAATCATGACCTAAAATACCAACCCGACGGTCCTGATTATTTTGGTGAAGTTGTTGAGAAGGTTTTGGCTGCAGTGCGATAATTTCTTTGGAACACAGAGAGCACTAAGAAGCACAAAGTTCACAGATATTTCATTTTAGGTTCTAAGATGTTTCTTTAAGAAATATTTTTAACTCTGTGCTCCTAGTGAAAACTCAGTGTTCTCTGTGTCCAGAATATTAAAGCGGAGGAGGAATATGGAAACGGTCGGCTGGCTGTCGATTCTACCGCCTGTTATTGCTATTATCTTAGCCATTTGGACCAAGCAAGTTTTCATATCGCTGTTTTTTGGCATCTGGTTAGGATGGACGATTCTAGCCAACGGAAATCCAATTACAGGCCTTGCTGAGGCGTTGGAGTGTTGTATTCGGGTTTTTGAGGACGGAGGCAACACCAAGGTTATCGCCTTTAGCGCGATGGTCGGTGTGCTCATTGCATATACTCAGCGGTCAGGAGGAGTCGATGGCTTCATTCAAGCCATCTCCAGCAGAGGACTCGTAAAAACACGAAAGAGCGCCGGTCTTTTAGCCTACCTGATCGGCTTTGTCATTTTTGTCGAATCCAACATTACATGCCTAATAACAGGTGCCGTCTCCCGGCCAATTTTTGACAAGCTCAAAATTTCCAGAGAAAAACTTGCCTATATTTGTGATTCCACTTCCGCACCTATCTGCATTCTTGTTCCGTTAAACGGCTGGGGGGCGTATATTATAGGCCTATTAGCAGCGCAAAACATCGACGCGCCCTTTGCGGTTTTAATCAAGTCACTGCCGTTTAATTTATATGCTATCTTTGCTCTGCTTATTCTACTTGCAGTCATTTTATCCGGAAGAGATGTTGGACCCATGCGAAAGGCCGAAAGAAGAGCGCAGGACGAGGGAAAGGTTCTACGCGATGGCGCCGAACCTGTGGTTTCTACAGAAGTCATTGCGATTCCGGCAAAAGAAGGCCTACAGCCCAGGGCGATGAATATGATCATCCCGATGGCGGTAATGGTTCTAATGATGCCTCTTGGCCTCTTGATTACCGGTAACGGTAATATCATGCACGGCTCTGGCTCTACGTCGGTATTCTGGTCTGTAACGGCAGCAATCGTTCTTTCCGCGATTCTGTATAAAGTTCAAGGTATCCTGAATCTCCGCGAGCTGATGGATCTATTTTTTAAGGGCATTGGCGGGCTCATGCCGTTGGCGCTTCTCATGATGCTCGCATTCGCTATTGGCACGACCTGTAAAGAATTAGGCACAGGACCTTTCGTAGCGAATTCTGCAAAATCTTTCCTAAGTCCCAGTTTGGTGCCGCTCGTTCTATTCCTGGTTTCCGGCTTCATCGCTTTTTCAACCGGAACTTCGTGGGGAACTTTCGCAATTATGATCCCGATTGGCATTCCGATGATAGATTTAATGGGGGCGAATCTTTATGTGACAGTCGGAGCGATTTTAAGCGGCGGGATTTTTGGCGATCACTGTTCGCCGATTTCTGACACGACGATTATTTCTTCAATGGCGTCAGCGTCCGATCATATCGATCATGTCAGAACACAACTGCCCTATGCTTTGATCGCTGCGGGTGGGGCATTGATAATATATCTGATAATTGGGTTATTTTGAAGCTTTGCCTATAGATTTTCCGCCAACTGCGGCTTCGCCAATATTTAACAAATGATCTTTCATCCGGCGATAGGCGTTAGCAATATCCATATAAGTGGTACTGATCAGCGGCTGAATCGATTCTTTTGACAATCTCTTTAAATGGCGGTCTCTCAACTTCCTGATTTTGGCTGTAATCTCACGGCTACTCTTACGAATACCAGATAGAAATGTACCCTGGACTTTACGATTCAGGCCTCCACGCACTTTATCGCGATAGTCAGCGACTGATTCATGCAAATCCTTTAATTCCTTTTGCTGTTCATGCGACAACTCAATGTCTGAGTCTCGTAATCTTAAATAAAGCTTTAACACATTCGTAATGTAATCGCTAACGGACTCATACTCGTCTGCTAATCTCAGGTGAGATCTGGCCTCTTGAGCTAACTCATGACTGATCGGCTGCGAAAGAAGATTTGTAAGAAAAGTTGTAATTTCAATCTGAACCTGATCCAGCATTTCTTCACGATCAAAAACTTCCTCTTTCAGTTTTTCACTGTTTTTGCTATCCTGATTATCTGCGATTATCCCAAGCAAGTTATCCATCATCAATTTGATACTCTTGTCCATTCGCAGAATTTCAAAGCGTGATTGCTCAACGGCAGCTAAGGGTGAACTTCCTATCTGAAAATCTAGGTGAGTCAAAAATATTTTTTTTGTTTCTGGTTTATCTTTAACCAATTTCTCTAACAGCCCTGCAAAAAAATTTGTAAACGGAAGAAAAAGGACAACATTGGTAATATTAAAGCCGCTATGTACCAAAGCAATGGCACTTGTCATGTATGGAAAAGTTCCTGCCGCGGTCTGCATGTTTGGATCCCCGGGGAGAACAAATTTTGTTAAGAATGGCATATAAACAGGGTGAAAAATTGCGGTAATCCATGCCACCCCTAATACATTGAAGATGATATGAAAATAGGCCGTTCGTTTAGCGTTAGGGTTGTCAGCTCCCAGGGAAGCCAAATAAGCTGTGATTGTAGTACCAATATTTTCTCCAAGTACCAAAGCGGCCGCAGTGTGAAAGTCAATGACACCGGTATTAGCCAGCGCAATGGTGATCCCCAGGGTTGCTGAAGAAGACTGCACTATTATTGTTAACAAGCACCCTACCAAAGCTGCTTTGATTACACCGAAATAATTGGTTGCCTTGAAAGCGAGAAACATTGCTTCAAACTCAGGATGACCTCTAAGCGGTTTAAAGCCGTCTTTCATCAGTTCGAGTCCGAAAAAAATCATTCCGATTCCAAGTATCGCCAGAGCCAAATAGCGGGCTTTTTCTTTTTTTAGGAAAATCCAGCCAAAAGCGGCGACCCCAAGAATAGGGAGGCCATATTTGCCAATTTTTAATGCTAAGATCCAGCCCGTAATAGTTGTACCAATATTAGCGCCCATAATGACCCCAATAGCTCCGCTTAGCGCCATTAATTCACTGTTGACAAAGCCAATCACCATTACTGAAGTCACAGAACTCGATTGAACAAGAGTGGTCACAAACAGCCCGATTCCCACTGCAAGAAATCTATTTCCGGTTACCGCGTTGATCATTTTTCGTATTCTTGGACCGGCAATCACTTGCAGGCCCTCTTGCATGTATTTCATTCCCAGCAAAAATATTCCTAATCCGCCGACCAGGCCAAAAATCATTTTCAGGATCACTTCACTATCCATAATCTTTCACCCTCCAGGATGAAACAAGATTAATCAATTTCGAGAAGCTTGACAGCATACTAAAACTCAGAGAGACTTTTCTATAACAATTAATTCGATTGAAACTAATAACCAAGCAAATAAATAGCAACTAAAATATGTTTAAGTGAGTGATATGCAGAAATTTTAGGAGGAAGGAAGCAGGCTAGGGTTACATTTTGATATCCAATAAATGAACCCGCTTAGAAGAGCAGCAATTGGAAGGGTTAAAACCCACGACAGTAATATTTCTCGTACAACCCGAGGGTTGGCTTTCTTGGTGATGAAACCTATCCCGAAAAGCGACCCCACGGAAACATGAGTCGTTGAAACAGGCATTCCCAGACGGCTTGCATACACAACCAACAGACCTGTAACCAAATTTGCCGTAAATCCCTGCCCGTGGTTGAGCGGCGTAATCTTCTTGCTTATCGTTTCAGCCACTTTACGGGCATTTAGTAAACCGCCGGCCGCCATTCCGACAGCCACTGCAATCATTCCAAATTGGATTCCAATCGCCTTAATGGCAAGTAGTAGGGCCACAATCTTCGGTGTGTCATTTAGGCCGCGGGCAAAACTCACAACACCTGCGCTGATATAATGTGCGACGTCGAGGACTTTCTGCGCATTTATTCCAACAACTCTGCCCGTATATCGTTGCTCACAATTTTCTTCTAACTCCAAACTGGCGCCGACGGTGGTGGTGGCGCTTAGTGAAAGAGAAGAACTTGCTTCTGGCATTGAAACAACCTTTTCGGTTTCGCCGATGCAAAGACACGACTCTTTGGTAACTCCAAGGCTAATTCTCAAACGACGGAAAACCAGATAGCTGACTGAGCCTAACGTCACTGCAATTAACGGACTCAGCAAAAGAGGAAGAAAAAAAGAATTGCCCAAAACAGCGAAATTAACTTTTGTTCCGACTGCCATTAACCCGGCACCGACTAATGCGCCTGTTAGACTATGAGTTGTCGAAATCGGAAACCCGGTTATGGTTGCCAGCATTACCGTAAACCCCGCGCCAAACGCAACCGCCAGAAGAAAATCGGGAGAGGCAGCAAATGAATCCGGTACGAGCCCCTTCCCGGAAAAATTCTTCACTAAAGTCTCAGCTAAAAAAATTGAGCAAACAGAGCCAATAAAAGTTGTAAATGTTGCCCACCGAATAGCAGTTTTATAATTTGTGGTGTTGCTGCCAAAAAGAGTAGCGACACCTTTAAAATTATCATTAGCGCCATTTGAGTAGGCGAGAAAGCAAGTGGCGAGAACAAGCAACAACAGAATCAAACGGAAATCTCCCAAACAAATTTACTTCACTTTGAAATTAAATATGATATTTTAAAATAATGTAAATAGTCGCAACAATCCAGAGTTGGTTTTTATTCCTTGGATGGCCATTATAAAATGTATTGCAAATTGAAATTGAGAGCGAGTAAAAATCAAGCTGGTATTTAAGAAGGGAAAAAATCAATCTGAAGAAACTATTTTTTTAGTTTATCCAAAGCCTCTTCGACATTTTCATAAATATCAAAAATCTGGTTCAGGTTGGTCATTTTCAGCAAGCTTTGAACCGGGCCTTGAAGATTTGCCAAAACAAGGTTGCCATCTTTGTTCTTGGTGGACGATAGCGAGGCAATTAATTCCCCCAAGCCTGTGCTGTCTATCCAGTTTACCTTTGTTAAATCGAGAACAATATTTACAATCTTACTGTCAATCAGGTCTTTTACTTTCTCCTGAATTTTGCCTTTACCATCAAGGCCGGCTAGTTTACCTTCAATCTTGCAAACTGCAACTTTATCGATTGTCTCATCAGTAATTTTGATCATACCGAAAGATCCTTTTCTAAATTAGACGCATATCTTTTCAGACTACGCAGGATTTCAATTGTATTGTTTAAAGTAATAGATTAGGGGAGTTCACCTCTGATGTGTTAAATATAAAAGAATTAAAAAATAATACAAGAGAAAATTTGAGTCATTCCCATTTGCTGAAATTTATCGATGTTGAGTCAGCCCGCTGGCCATAACCTGTCAACGTCATGCGAAGCTCATTATGCAACACCTTAAATTCTCTCGATAAAAGATATGACAAGACATTATTCTGTTGGGTTGGAATCCTTAGATAAATAGCCGATAATTTTTCGGAAAGCGCCCAGTTTTCAATTACCTCGATAAAAACATTCAGGGTTTCAACGGTCATTTGCGAAGACATTTGCAAAGCATTGATTTTGATGAAACGGCGTTCTTCTTCCTGAGAATAAGTCTGGGTGTGAGCTAAAATAAAACCGATCATGCGATCGGGTTTCATGATAAAACAAGCATCGCCAAACTTAAAATCGGTGAGAAGATCGAGCTCTCTAGTGTAATCCAGTCCTGGTTCCATCTGCTGCCAAAATTTTCTGGCTTCTTCTAAAAGAGGAGTTCGTTTCTGCGGAGGGATTTCACTATACATAATTTTTTCGAATTCAGTCACTTTTAAAGGTTGCCGTTCCCCTGAAACTTTTTTAATAACATCAATGACAAGTCCTCGTGGCTCAAACCCGAGCTTTGTGTAAAAAGCTAAATTTCTGGCAGAGTTTGCGGCCAATTCGAGTCCAATGGTTTTGGCGCCGGAAGCTTTTAAACTCTCTACTGCAGCCAAAACTATTTTTTTTCCATATCCTTGACCTTCTTCCGAGGGATCGACGCTCAAGGGCCCGAGCCAGCTTACCGTTCCCCACAAACGGGTAAAACAAAAAGAAATTATCCGGTGTTTTTTTTCGATGACAAA
Source organism: candidate division KSB1 bacterium (assembly GCA_022562085.1). Lineage (NCBI taxonomy): Bacteria > Pseudomonadati > Candidatus Zhuqueibacterota bacterium. The sequence goes on from JADFPY010000036.1 coordinate 18,340, forward strand.
ACAACCAGATGAGTTAGCTGCAAAGTACAACTCCAAAAATTCTTTCCGGCACAGGGGGACTCTACCCTCACGATACCCTTGCTGAATTCGCGCATGAGTAAAAGCCTTGGAAAGGAGTAGATTGACTTCTTGTAAATCCTCCTTTTGCATTTGACGAAGATTTGTCACTTGTCTATCACAACTGCTTACTCCTTTTCAAATGAGAGGAATGACGGCTAAGACTTCCGCGCCAATTCATTCAAAATATCAATCGCCTTAAGTAGTTTTTCATTAGGCACAGCAAATGAAATGCGGAAATGAGTATTCTTTTCCGAAAATACATTTCCCGGAATAATAAATACTTTTCTCTTAATTGCGCGGTCTACAAACTCCTCAGCATTCCGGTGGGGTGCTTCAGGGAAAAAGTAAAAAGCACCATTGGGTTTAATTATTTTGAAATGTTCTTTTAAACCGTTATAAACAAGATCTCTTCTTTCATGATAAGTAGAAACATATTGCTGCATATCATAATCGAGAGCTTTGACGGCCGCCTTTTGTGCAATTGAGTTGGCACACACATAGGAATATTGCTGGAAAGTAGCCATCGCTTCAATTATTTTTTTTGGGGCCGAAACATACCCCAGCCGCCAGCCGGTCATCCCCGCTCTTTTCGAGAAACCGCTTACGATAATAGCGTCATCAGCGATGGTGCCCATACTTAAAAATGGATCCTGTCCATATATAAACTCATCATATATTTCATCGGAAATCACATGAAGGCCATGCTTGTCGGCAAGTTCAGCAACCATCTTGAGTTCATCCGGGCTGTATAAAACGCCGGTTGGGTTGTTTGGATGATTAATGACTATTGCCTTTGTTTTAGAAGTAATCAGTGGTTCAATCTCTTCGGCCCGGAGGGTGAAATCAGGATAGGTGTTAAACAGTTTCGGAACTCCTCCACACATAATCACGACATTGGCATAAGCGACAAAGTATGGGTCGGCGATCAGCACTTCATCGCCCGGACTGACGACAGTCATTATTGCAAGAATATATCCGCCTGTTGCGCCGGCAGTGATCAACAAATCTTCATGGTTTATTTTTCGCTCCTTTAAATGCGCACTCAGCTTTTCCCTGAGCTCGGGAATCCCCCGAGTTGAAACATAACTGTTAAACCCATCCTTAATCCACCGAATCCCTTCCTCTTTTATCGGTTCGGGAATATCAAAGTCCGGGTCGCCGATTGAAAGGTCGATGCCGTCCGGGTTTGCACAGGCGATATCAAAAATACGCCGAATTCCCGATGGCCGAATCTGACTCACACGGTGCGATAGCTGCTTTTCATTTGTCAATAAGGGCTCCTCTGTTTTAATCAGGTTAAATATAAGCTCCCTCTTAAATCTAAAAGTTTGAATTAAACTTACAAGTGAATTTCTTTAGTATTAACTTTAATGCTTTTTATTTCGGAAACACGAATAGTAGCGGAATAGAGTTTAAACCTGAATTGTTTCATAATTAATTATAGGCTTTCTGCTAATTTTTTCCAAATCATTTGAGTATCCTGAAGATATTTCTATTTGTAGAAAAGTCAAATAACTTTCTCAAGGAGGATATTTGATGCATAAATTCATCATTTTGCTTATTCTGATAAATGTAGTTTCATTCGGGTGTTCAAGTAGAGATCTTCCTACGCCACCCAATAGATTTGGAAATTACGATCCTCCGGACGATGATTCCGATTCACCTCCACCCGATCCCATTCCGAATGAAAAGACAAGATGGGATGTACCCGGAGGCGCGGGAGAGATAGTTCGGGGCTGTCTAGGCCTCGATTGCATTCCATCCTTACAAAACCCTGCATTAGTTAACCTGGATGAAGCAAATTATCTGCAAGATGATGATCTGATATTTGGCTTAGTAAGAAATGATGCAGTCGTTGCTTATCCGCATAGAATTCTTGACTGGCACGAAGTTATCAATCAAACCTTGAGTAGAAATTCTAAAATTGCGATCACCTATTGTCCGCTTACCGGTTCAGGTGTCGGGATCAACTTGACCGGGACAGCGGCGGATAATATGGGTGCTGGAAGTTTCGGAGTCTCGGGTCTGCTTTACAACAATAATTTAATTCTGTATGATAGAACCACGACCAGCAATTGGTCCCAAATGTTACTGAGAAGCGTGCATGGGCCGTTAAGAGGTGAGCTGGTGATAACTGTCCGAATCATAGAAACCTCTTGGCAAACCTGGAAGAAAATGTTTCCTGACTCAAAAGTAGTCTCTGAAAACACCGGACTTGACAGGCCTTACCATATCTATCCTTACGGCAACTATAAAACCGTTCCCGCCTTACTTTACGGGGTTACCATTGACGATGCCCGGCTGCACCGGAAAGAAAGATTACACGGCATCATTGCCGACCGTTGGAATTTCAAAGCTAAAACATATCGATTCTCATTGTTTGAAAACGAGGCAAGAGCCATAAACGATGAAGTTCACGGAAAGCCGGTTGTCGTAGCCGGGATGAAGTCAGCGAATTTCTACATAAGTTACTCACGGATTGTCAGTGGCGCTGTGCTGACTTTCGATGTGAAAACCGACGCTCCACAAATCTTCCCATTCGACCTGATCGACAATGAAGGTAATGTTTGGAATTTACTCGGCGAGGCTGTCTCAGGGCCGCGAACGGGTCAGAAATTAACCCCTACGATCTCTTATAACGCTTATTGGTTTGCCTGGGGAGCTTTTTTCCCAGATGTACCAATTTATGGTGAATGAGCTTAAAATTAATGCACAAACGCTGCCTTCTCTTCTCAATTATTTTTCTCATTCTAATCTTTTCAGCAGAGGGCCTTTTTGCCGGCGCATGGACGCTTCGCAAAGGAAGGCTGTGGGTAAAATCCGCGTTTCTGATTCAGCGCACCAGTGAACGTTATGCCAGTGAAACCATCTTTTGCGGAGACCGGCTATGCAGAAACGGCCAGCGAACGCCATATTTTTTTAACGGCCAAGTAGAGTCAAATGCGACCTACCTGGATATTTGGTACGGTTTAACCGACCGCTTTGAATTACAATTACAACTGCCCTATTTCGACATTGCCTTTGAAGACGAAGTCAATCCGAATCGTCCTTCTTCCCAAGGCCTTGGGGACATAAGATTTGGGTTGAGGTATCGGATTCCGTTCAAACCAATTGTCACTACTTTCAGGATTGGCGCCAAGGCGCCCACCGGGTTTTTTAACAAAGATTCGGAAGTGGTGCCGATTGGGGATGGGCAGTGGGATCTGGAAGTCTCCGCCGATTTTGGCCGTTCCTTCTGGCCGCTGCCGGCCTATGCAAATTTATCAGTCGGCTACAGATTTCGCTTTGAGCCGGATTTACAAACCACGAATCTCGATCCCGGAGATGAATTTTGGTTCCGGGCCGAGACCGGAATAAAAGTGCGTAGTAAGTTCTTAATCAAAACCCTGGTAGAGGGATTTTGGGGACAGGAGTTTACAGCTTTGTTTGCAGATTCTAATCTCCGGATTAATAATTCCGAGAGACGGATTCTCTACTTCAAACCCGGTATTGGGTGGATGATTTTCGAGCCTTTGGAATTTGAGCTCTCCGCTATGTTTAGCCTTTCCGGGAAAAACTATCCTGCGGGTCGAATTTATATCTTCGGGTTGGCTTATGCTTTTGATTTATAGAGCTAAGCAAAATAAAAAAGCTAACGTCAGAGAATGTACTCCTGATAAACGAAACAGGTCCACAAAACTCCCTGTTTGTCATTTCGAATCGCCCTTAGGCGAAAAGCAAAGATCTATCATTTTCGTCTCTTTGAAAATGGCGCTCGCGCAATTAATGAATGATGTAAACAGCAACCCGGTTGTCATCGCAGGTATGGAATCGGCGGACTTTTACATCAGCTATTCACGGTTGGCAAAGGATGGTACTATTTTGACTTTTGATGTCAAAACGGAAACGCCGGCTATATACCCTTTTGATTTAATAGATAATGAAGGGACGGTGCGGAATATTCTGGGTAAGGCGGTATCGGGACCCCGCAGCGGAGAACAACTAACGCCGACCGTTTCTTATAATGCTTATTGGTTTGCGTGGGGCACTTTTTTCCCGGATGTACTAATTTACGGCGAATAGTCTCCCCCACAAGGGGGATTTAGGGAACTGTTATTCGTTACTCACCTCGAATATCGCGACATCCCGCCTGAAAGGAATTGCTAAATAATTCGGACTAAGAGATTCAATATTATTGCCAAGGCTTGAGAGCAACTCCGCCGGTATATTTTCATGGGCTACCAAAAGATAAGGAATGACTTCATACTTGCCGATCGGAAGGGGATTATTACTAATAGTGAAAAGTAACTGGCGGAAATGTCCCTCTCTAATCACCAGTACCTTATCCTTCAACTCCGTAGGAGGGCCGGAAAAAATATGGACTTCTCCGGTATCGATATTTCTCAAGAAAATAGCGCCTAAAAAACCCCCGATCGAATTTGGAAAATCAACAGACACAGAATCCTGTCCCAGGGCTGTTACAGTGACCGTAACCCCAATACGCTCCCCGAAATTCACCGGAACTGAAACAGGCGCTACATCTGTTTTGATTTCCAGAAACTGCGTCAAGCTTTTTGGCGTAATCAACTCTCCATCTTTATTGAGATCTCCTTTCGAATAAACAAATTCACCTTTCTGAATGAGCACCTCGGAGGTCTCAAGTCCATAATTTGCCACATAGTAATAAAGATTAAAGATGCCTTCC
>JADFPY010000037.1 GCA_022562085.1 candidate division KSB1 bacterium
GACTAAAAAAGGATTTGTTTTTATCTATATTTAGTCTATATTCTGACTGAATTAAAACCGTTTTGGAGAACCTAATGGATTTTATCAACAATGTTATCCCAGTATCTGAACTAAAAAAGGATTTATCAAAAATCATACAACAACTTAGAAAAGCAGGCAGTCCGTTTCTTATAACCCAAAATGGCAAAAGTGCCGCATTTCTAATTGGCGTTAAAGATTATCAGGAACAGATGAAACGCCTCAAGCTCATGGAAGAAATCATTCAAGCGGAAAAAGACTTAAGTGAGGGGCGTTTTAAAACTCAGAAAGAAGTAGAATCACTTTTTAGCTCATGGAAACAGCCAAAGTAATTTGGTCGGACAAAGCGATCTCAAATTTGCGAAAAATTCATTCCTATATCTCTGAAGACTCACTTGAAAGGGCAAATAAAGTAGTCGAAAAAATTCTTGCAAAAACCAGTCAACTCGAACTCTTTCCAAAATCGGGACGAAAAATTCCTGAATTGAATGAGTTCGTTCGCTATCGAGAATTAATTGTGAAACCATATCGCGTTCAGTACAAAGTCGAAAATAATGTCGTCTCAATTCTTCAGGTTATTCATTCGAAACAATTTTTCGAAAGACTATTCTAACTGCTTTCGCTTTTCGCTAAGAATCTAAGATTACTCTTTCAAAGCCTGCACAATCTCAGTGACCATCTTCTTGGCATCCCCGAAAAGCATCATGGTTTTATCGTCATAAAATAGTTCGTTATCTTCACCTGCAAAGCCCACCGAAAGACTGCGCTTGACAATCATGACGGTACGCGCTTGATCGACATTTAAAATCGGCATGCCGTAAAGGGCGCTCTCTTTTTTGTGGCGCGCCGCAGGATTGACAACGTCGTTTGCGCCAATCACCAACGCGACATCCGTGTTCTGGAAGTCGTCGTTAATCGCATCCATTTCATAGAGCAGGTCGTAAGAGACGCTCGCTTCTGCTAGCAGAACATTCATATGCCCCGGCATGCGCCCTGCCACCGGGTGAATTGCATAACGAACCTGGATGCCTCTTTCCATAAGGATTTCGGCCATCTCCTGCAGAATGTGCTGGGCTTGCGCTACTGCCAGACCATACCCCGGTATGATAATGACGGACTGTGCGTTATCCAGCATCATCACAGCATCGTCGGCTGTATAACGTGTCACTTGTTTTTGCTCGGTACTTCCGGAAGCGGAGCCGCCGTCGCTGCCGACTGCGGCAAACAGCACGTTGCCAAGGGACCGGTTCATGGCCACACACATAATTTTGGTTAAAATAAGACCGGAGGCACCTACCAAAGCGCCGCTAATAATTAGGATGTTGTTCGAAATCACGAAGCCGGTTGCCGCCGCTGCCAATCCGGAATAGGAGTTTAGCAGGGAAATGACTACCGGCATATCCGCACCACCAATTGGAATGACCGAGGTAATGCCCAGAACGGCTGCCAATCCCAAAATTCCTATGAGCATCGTCCAGTTTGATGGATCGAGGACAAGCATAATGCCGAATGCCAGAACTGTTGCCACTATCAAGCCATTCATGACATGCTGACCGCGGTAAGTAATGGGCGCACCTTTCATGATGCCCTTCAACTTTGCAAATGCGATCAGGCTCCCGCTTAAGGTCACCGTTCCAATCAGCACACTTAAGCAAATCGTCGCCAGAATGCTACTTTGTAAGTCGGCGCTCCCGCGAAAAAACTCTGCCGAAGCAACAAGCGCAGAGGCGGCGCCGCCAAGACCGTTGAATAAAGCTACCATCTCTGGCATTTGGGTCATTTGAATTTTTTTTGCTACAACAGCCCCGATGGCAGAGCCGATAATTAATCCCACAAAAATATATGTGAAACTCAGAATCTGCTGATCAAGTAAAGTCACGACCACGGCCAGCAGCATGGCCAGCATCGCCAGCAAATTCCCGCGCCGTGCGGTTTTTGCAGAGCCGAGATTTTTTAAGCCAAAAATAAATAGAACTGCCGAAAGCAGGTAAACCCAATTCGCTATCGAGGTCATTTAACCGATTCCCCTTCCCTATTTTTTCTCTTGTCTTTCTTAAACATTCCGAGCATGCGATCTGTGACCATAAAACCGCCCACAACGTTAATCGTTGCAAAAATAACCGCCAGCAATCCAAGGATTGCGGATAAACGTGACTCACCTGCGCCCGCACTGAGCAGAGCGCCAACGACGGTAATTCCAGAGATTGCATTTGATCCGGACATTAATGGCGTATGTAAAAGAGGCGGAACCTTCGTAATAAGTTCAAATCCGATAAAAACCGCCAAGACAAAAATATAAACCGAAATCAGAATACCTTCGGACATCGATCAATTCTCCTTTCCAAAATTCTTTTTTACCATTTCGTTGATGATTTGACCGTTGTGGCTAATACACGTGGCTTTGGTAATTTCATCATCAAAATCAAAATTTCCGATTTCCGTACTGGCCAGATGTTTAAATAAATTGATGATATTTTTTGAGTGCATCTGGCTGGCATGAACAGGTACGGTGCGTGCCAAATTTACAGCGCCAACAATCGTGACGCCATGCTTTTTGATTGTTTTATTGGCTTCTGATAAGCTGCAGTTCCCGCCTTCGGCAGCGGCTAGATCGACAATGACCGAGCCGGGCCTCATCATTTTTACCATTTCCTCGGTAATCAGCACTGGAGACTCTTTACCAAATACCTGGGCTGTGGTAATTATCGCATCGACTTTTGTCAACCGGGCCGTAATGGCTTCGCGTTCGCGTTCAAGAAACTCATCGGATTGCTCTTTTGCATAGCCGCCTTCGGTCTCTGCATCTTCCGGATGCTCCATATCAATAAAAAATACACCCAAACTTTCGACCTGTTCTCTTACTGCCGGACGCGGATCGAACGCCTCAACCTTAGCGCCAAGACGTTTGGCCGTGGCAATTGCTTGCAGACCCGCGACGCCAGCACCAAGCACAAGAACCGTTGCCGGCGGGACGGTTCCGGCGGCTGTCATAAGCAAAGGGAAAAATTTACCGAGATGAAAGGCCGTGATCAGAGCTGCTTTATATCCTGCCACCGTTGACATCGAACTGAGAATGTCCATACTTTGAGCTTTGGTAATTCTCGGTAAATACTCCATCGCAAAACAACTGATTTTGCGCTCAAGCAATTTTGGAACGAGGTCAGAATGAGTTCCGGGTGGCAGGGAACCGATGAGTATTTTGCCCTCATTTATTAAATCAATTTCATGTTTGCCAAGAGTTTGATTTTTCTCCGGCGCCTGGAATTTTAAAACAACGTCAGATTTCGCATACAACTCCTTGGCGTTTTTTAGAATAGCTGCACCGGACTCCTCATATTGGGAATCCGTGAAAGAGGCTCTCAAACCTGCCTCAGTTTCAACAAATACTTCGTGCTCATCTTTAGTTAAAATAGGAATCATAGAAGGAACCACAGCCACGCGAGCTTCCCCATCCTGTATTTCCTTCGGTATACCAATTTTCAATGTTGTTTCTCCTGCAAAGTAAAGTAATTTCGCATCGGTCTAAATTTTGAAAAGAAGCCAATGTAAGTAATTATTCCAAGAAATACAAGAAGTTGAATCATCATTTTTCAAACTTCATTAATAATTAGCCTTGAATTTCTATTAATAAACCGATCTCTCTTAAAATGCCCGCGACTTTATTGCAATCCACAAACTCACCACTATATGCAACCGCCTTGCCTTTGAAGTGCGCCTCCATGGAGATTCGAGTCGCTTCAACCAGGGAGTATCCGGTTGCTTTTTGCACCTGTAAAATAACCTCGTCAAAACTGTGGATCTCGTCGTTATAAAGGACTACTTTCCAGGGACGTTTCATTTTCGGCTTCCTTGAAGAGGTTTTCTTTTTCTTTGGTTTTGTCTCGACAGTCATCTCAAGCTCTCAAGTAAAGTTTCTAAGATTCTCTTATTCGCTTTCGGAAAAGCATATTTAGTCATTTCTTGCGGGCGCACCCATTTCCAATCGACTGCTTTTTGCGGCTTAGGTGCGCCCTTCAAAAGTTTGCATTGAAAGGAGTGCAGCGTTATTTTGAAGTGAGTATAAGCATGTCTCACGGTTAAAAAGTGCTTGTCCACTTTGACTTGAATATCCAGCTCTTCTAGAATTTCTCTTTCCAAACATTCTTCGAGAGTTTCGCCGTCTTCTTGCTTACCTCCGGGAAATTCCCAGAGGCCACCCAAAAGGCCATTCTCCGGTCTCTGGTCAATAAAGATTCTCCCCTTGTGCCAAATAATTCCGACCACCACGTCGTAATGCGGTGTTTCTTTCTTTGGTGTTTTAACCGGCAGAACAGAGGGGTCTGCCAGTTCTTGATAAGCTTTGCAGAAGACACTCACAGGACACTTTGCACATTTTGGGCTTTGCGGTACACAAATGAGCGCACCCAATTCCATCATCGCCTGATTGAAATCAGCAGACTGGCCTTGAGGAAGCAGCTTTTTCGCGGCATTCGCAAACTTATTTTTATTTTTGATCAGCGGTTCTTCTATTCTCAGAACGCGCGACAAGACACGCGCAACGTTTCCATCAACTACTGGAACATTTTCATTGAACGCAATACTTGCCACAGCAGCTGCGGTATAAGGCCCAATACCGGGAATCTTAATCAATTCATCGGAGTTGCTCGGCATTTTGCCTTTGTGTTCCTTTGCAATGATTTGAGCGGCTTTCAACAGATTGCGTGCTCTGGCGTAGTAGCCCATGCCTTCCCACATTTTGAGAACTTGAGAAAGTTCAGCATTGGCCAAGGACTTGAGGTTGGGAAAGGCCTGCAAAAACCTTTTGTAATAGGGGAGAACGGTTTCGACCTGAGTTTGCTGGAGCATAATTTCTGAAACCCAAATCTTGTAAGGATCCTTTGTCTTCCGCCACGGCAACTCCCTTTTATTTTTGTTGTACCACTTAATTAAACTTTCGGAAAAAACAGATTTTTTTTTCGTTTCTACTCTCATCCTTTGCTTGTATTCATGCAAAAGTTTTTGTATATTGGCAACTTCTTAAACAGAAATCACAGGAAGTGACCATGAACCCATATTATTTTACAGAAAAAGGCTTCCAAAAACTAAAAGAAGAAATCGATAAACTGGAAAGGTTTATCAAACACGATATTGCCAAAGAAATTGGTACGGCACGCGAGCACGGCGATCTCAAGGAGAACGCCGAGTACGTGGCGGCCAAAAACAAGCAAGCCAACTACATGGCCAAACTCGGCCAGCTTCAGCAACGGTTTGCAAACGCCCGTATCATTCGTAAAGAAGATTTACCTCCGGACACCATCTCGCTTGGGAAGCATGTCAAAATTCGCGAAGTCGGCTCCAGTGAAGTTGACGAATACACGATTCTCGGCGAAGGTGAAACCGACATCGACAAAGGAATTATCAGTTACCAATCGCCGTTAGCAAAAGCACTCATCAACCACAAAAAAGGCGACGTTGTCGAAGCTCAGCTTCCCGTCGGCATTAAAAAATACGAAATTTTGGAGATTGATTTTTTTGAGGAAAATTAACCTTCACGGATCAACTAAACCCTCTCTTCTGCTTTCTTTTCTTTTTATTAATTCCAATTTTTTCAATGGCCCGCTTAATCGTTTGAAGCAAAAGTTTATTTTGTTCCGTGGCAGCGCGAGTTTGTAAATACTTGAGCGCGCCATCCTTGCCAAAGCATCCTAATATATAAATTCCTTCCCACTGATCAAATTCTTTTTCGCGCTCGGCAAGTCGAATTAAAGCGCGATCGGAATATTCTTTAAAAGATTGCAAATAGCCGGTTTGCAGCGCATAAATCTTTTTTGCCAGCAAACTTCTGGTAAAAGCGTCATCTGTTACCGTACTTAATTTTCCTAAGAATGGAATCAATTGCGTACTTGAGGATTTCTTGCACAGCATCTTGATTTGATGGTTAAGCCAGAGCTCCTCGTTCGGATGTTTAATATTGAGTTCCTCAAAACCGCCCAAAATGATTTCATGAAAATAATCCGTGACGCTGAGATTTGGCTTAGTCGGTACGTTTCTATTTCTTCGTTTTTTCTTTTTTATTTTCCGAAATATGGATGTCATTTTTAAATGAGCAGTTTCTTATAATTCAAAATTCAATGGACCATCAAGTGTGATTTGCGGCGGCAAAATTTTAGCTTGATAAACTAAAACCTCAACTCCCTTCCTGTAAGCCTCTCGAAGCGTTTCCGCATAAACTGGATCGATATGCGCGGCGGGTTTGAAAAACTTGCAGTCTTCGCGGCTTACCAAAAAACACATGATGGCGCGGTGACCTTTTCGAAAAACTTTCATCAGTTCGTTCAAGTGCTTTGTTCCCCGTTTCGTTACAGAGTCGGGAAACAAGGCGATGTCATTTTCAGCTAAGGTCACATTTTTAACCTCGACAAAACACTGCTCATTCTCTTTATGGAGCAAAAAGTCAAAGCGAGTGTGATCTCCCCAAACGGCCTCCGGCTTGATTTCTGAGTAACCGAGGAGCTCAGGGATTTGGTTCTTCAACAAAGCCTCATGAATTACCCGGTTGGTATTTGCAGTATTCACAACCACCCAAGTTCGGCCAATTTTGATCAACTCCCAACTAAACGGGAGTTTGCGTTTTGGATTTTGGCTCTTTGAAACCAGAACTTGGCTACCGATCTGCAAAAGTCCCATCATACTTCCGGGATTTGCACAATGTGCGGTAATTATTTCGCCGGTTTCAAGCTCGATGTCGGCCAGAAAGCGCTTGTATCTTTGGATCAGTTTTCCGGGAATAAGAGGTTCAGGCAGGGTCAATTGACAATTTGAATTTTAATGTAAAGCAAATGTCCTCATTTGCGAACATCTCAATTGAGACAATTGAGTTACAACTTTTTTAAAAATTTAACTGCTTTCAAATCTCGCAAGCCTTCCACGTGGTACTTCAAATACGCTGAAATAAAACCGTCGACTTGTTGTTGTGAGTTCGCGAAGGCTAATAATCCATTTAAACTCGCCAACGAATCCCGCTGAAACGAGCGCAGTGCATCGAAAGAATCAGCAGACAAAATCATCCCCGCTGCTTTACTTTGACTGCAGGCCTCACAAATAAAGCTGCCCTGAGTGATGTCAAAAGCAACTGTTCCCTGTTTTTGGCTTTTGCATTTCGAGCAAGTGGTGAAGTCAGGTCTGACTCCCAAAATATTAAGTAACTTTACTTGAAACGCCCGCAGTACATTCATAGAATTTTCACTTTTGTCAATTGCTCTCAGCGCTTCCAAATGTAGTTTAAACAAATTCGGATTTGGTTCTATACCGATTTCTAAATTATTTACGAGTTCACACACCGCCATTGCCAAGGCAGTTTTTTCCACGCTCTGTTTGATACCGGCAAAAAACTCGATAATATCCGCTTGGCTTAAAAGCTGAATTTCGCGGGTTTCTTTTTCATAAAAAACGATGGAAATGTAATTCAGCAGTTCCAGACTGCCACCGAATTTACTTCTCATACTGCGTGCACCCTTGGCAATGACTGTGAGTTTGCCAAATGTAAGAGTGTAAAGCGTCAGAATTTTGCTGGTCTCGCCCTGCCGCTGACTTTTCAGGACGATGGCTTCTGTTTTTTTAAGGGGCATTTTACAAATCTATTAAATAAACTGCAAAGCCGCTGTAACCAACCCAAGATAAATCGCCAAACCAATGATATCGTTAAAGGTGGTAATCAGCGGTCCGGCGGCGATGGCTGGATCAACTCCAACCTTTCTTAAAATCAACGGGATGCTGGCCCCAAGGATTGAAGCGTTTATAATAACTGCAAGCATGGAGAGCGCGAGGACGAAACCGAATGTCGGCGTATCAAAAACAGCAATGATGCCAAACAGCAGGAGCCCGCAAACTGCTCCGTTAAAAAGCGAAACTTTGATCTCCCTGCTGAGTCTTTTGAAAGTATCATCTGGACTGAGTTCTCCCAAAGCGATCCCTCTCACGACAATCGTTGCTGCCTGAATTCCTGAGTTACCGCCCATGGCCATCATCATCGGAATGAAAGATATTGCTAAAAAAATGTCCCTTAAAGAAGCTTCGAATTGAGAAAGCACCAACGCTGCTATCAACTGACCCACAAATCCAACCAGCAGCCAGGGCAAGCGACCAAAGGAAATCTTAAACACAGAAGTCTCGCGGATTTCTTCTTCATCTGCGATACCCGCCATCTTTTGAATATCTTCGGAGGCTTCCTCTTCGATGACTTCAACAATATCATCGACGGTAATCCGGCCAACCAATTTTCCGAGCTCATCTACCACCGGTAGTGAAACGAGATTATAGCGGCGGAAAATATTTGCGACTTCCTCCTGATCCATTTCTATCGGCACGCTGATAACGTCTGCGATCAGTACATCCTTAATTTTTTGGCTGGCTTGGGCTACAATTAGATTTTTCAAAGGTAAAAACCCAGCCAGCATACCATCTTTATCGAATACATAAACATTATAAACTTCAGGCACCTCTTCGGCTTTGGCACGAATCTCTTTGATGGCTTCGTCGACTGTCGTGTCTTCGGAAACGGCCACATACTCCAAAGCCATGATTCCGCCGGCTGTGTCTTCGTCATGCTGGAGAAGCTCCTTGACCTCCTCCGAGCCTTCCTCATCAATAGCGTCCAGAACTTTTTCTGCAACTTCATCCGGCAGTTCCGCCACCAAATCCGTCGCGTCATCCGATTCCATCTCATCGACGATTTCGGAAATGCGTTCGTGCTGAAGCTCGGAGACCAGCTTTTCTCTGGTGACGTCGTCCAGCTCCACAATCACATCGGAAGCAGTGTCGGCATCGAGCAGGCCGAAGACATATTTCTCATTCTCCTCCGACAGATTGCCAAGAATCTCTGCAATGTCTGCCGGATGGTTGCCGACCAGAATATTGAGAATCATCCGGCTATTCTTTTCAGACGCCAGGTACTCAATGTCATCGATGATATTTTTTAAATCTAAATCATCCATAACTTACCAATTTGGTTACTCAACTCAACAAACTCGCGCGCACTTAATTCTTCAGGTCGTTTTTCTAAGTCAAAATTGATTTTTTGTGAATACTCGAAAAACCCCGGTATTTGCTGCAGCGATTTTCTTAGCATTTTTCGGCGCTGCTGAAATGTTAAATGAATCACTTTATCCAGCACCTCTTCATTTTCTACATCAACGTCTTCAGGTTTCGAAAAGTCCCATCTGAGCACGGAAGAATGGACATCCGGTTTCGGTTGAAAAACATTTTTTGAGACATGAAACAAAATTTTCGGTTGCGAATAGAGTTGACTAAAAACCGAAAGAATGCCGTACTCTTTGCCGCCTGGCCGGGCTACAATTCTCTCCGCCACCTCTCGCTGTATCATGAGGGTCAGATCAGAGACGAATTGTCGAATCTGAAAAATCTTGAAAATTACCGGACTGGTGATATGGTATGGAATATTTCCCAAAAATCTGATGGGAACTTTCTCCTCGAGATAATTTCGTAACTCCGTTTTTAAAAAATCACCATGAACAAGTGTAAAATTTTTAGAGCTCCCGAACCGGCTTCGCAGGTTTTCACACAGTTTTGCATCAATTTCAATTGCAATGACTTTGCGGGCTTCTTTTATAATGTATTTAGTCAAAACCCCAAAGCCGGGACCGATTTCAATAATTAAGTCTTGCGGATTTGGGGTTAGTTTTCTGATGATCTTACGAGCGGTATTTTCGTCCACCAAAAAATTTTGCCCGAGGCTCTGCTTAGGACGAAATATCAGCTTGTTCATTCCATCGCCCGATCACCCAATCCAAATAATCGCTTTGCATTCGAAGTTGTTATTTCGGTTATTTCCTCAAATGTTACTTTTTTTATTTCAGCTAACTTTTGTGCAATGTAGACGACATGGGCCGGCTCATTTCGACGCCCCCGTTTTGGTTCAGGAGAAAGAAACGGGCAGTCGGTTTCCAAAAGCAATTTATCCAAAGGAACAATTTCTGCAACTTCCGGGAGCTGTGATTTCTTAAAAGTCAGATTACCTGTAAACGAAATATGAAACCCAAAATCCAACACTTCTTTGGCAATTGTCATGTCTTCTGAAAAGCAGTGAAAAACGCCGCTTAACCCCGAAGCGCCCTCTGACTTAAGAATCTCGATAATTTGAGGGCCAGCTTCACGATTATGAATCACGATTGGCAACTTAACTTCTTTTGCCAGCCTGATTTGTTCACGAAACGCACGTTCCTGAACTTCTGCAGGACAATGGTCCCAATAAAAGTCCATGCCGATCTCGCCGATTGCCACGACCCTTTTATGGCCACAAAGCTCTCGTAATTCAAGTAAGCTATCCTTTCCCAACTTGGCCGAATCATTAGGGTGAATACCAACTGTCGCATACAGGCCTTCGTACTTTTCTGCCAACTCGATGCACTGTCTGCTCGTCTCCAAATCAACTGCGATATTAATAATTCTCTTGACATCTGCTTCATCCGCTCTTTGAATCACTTGTTCTCTATCTTCATCAAATTGGTCGAAATAGAGATGGGCATGGGTTTCGATTAGCATTTCTTTATTATTTGAACTATTCGAACTGAGAATGTTTTTTAATCTCTGGTATTAAATTTTTGACGTCTGGGCCAACTCCTTTGACGATGAAGAAAAATTTTACTGTATGTAAAAAATGGTTCTGTTAGCATCAACCCTCATTTGAACCGAACTCCTTTATTCTTAATTTAACTACCGAATCTTCGCCCCTGTCCCAATCTCCTTGTCCACGGTCAATAAACTTAACTCGCCGGAGTCATTTTCCGCGGCCAGCAACATTCCCTGTGACTCGAGTCCGCGAATCTTTGCTGGCTGCAAATTCGCAACAATGACGACCAGCTTACCGATCATGGACTCGGGTGTCAGGAATTCAGCCATTCCGGCAACGATTTGCCTTTTTTCTTCGCCAATTTCGACCTCCAGTCGCAAGAGTTTATCGGTTTTTTCAACGCGCTCAGCGGTTAAGATTTTCGCCACCCGCAAATCGATGTTTTTAAACTGATCAAATGAAATCAGGTTATTTTTTTCTTCTGACACTTGTTTCTCTCCTTCCCTGCCCGGTTGAGATTTCGCCTTAAGCTTTTCAACTTCAGCTTCAATAACGGTATCTTCGATTTTGGAAATTAGTATTTCGGGTTTACCGAGTTGATGCCCTTCCGGAATAAACTCTTTGCCCGCAGCAAACCAGTTTTGCCCGTGAATATCACCTTCTTGATTTAAAAGCTTCCAGAGTTTCTCCGCTGAAAACGGCAGGAAAGGCTCCATTAAAATTGCCAACGTTTTCGAAACCTGCACACAGACGTTCAGAGTTGCGCCACACAATTCCGGATCTTCTTTTACTGTCCGCCACGGTTCTTTGTCATTGAAATATTTGTTAGCGTTGCGAGCGACATCCATAAGCGCTTTAAGCGCCTGTCTTACCCTGAACCGTTCGAGTGAATCGCCGACTCGCTCCGGCGCTTCGGCGATTTGCTTCAGGATCCAATAGTCCAACTCATCCTGCTGCTTTTGTTCCGGAACGCGACCGTCGAAATGTTTGTCGATAAACGTCAGCGAACGATTGATAAAATTACCCAAAATCCCAACCAACTCAGCATTATTGCGAGTTTGAAAATCTTTCCAGGAAAAATCTGAATCCTTTGTTTCCGGCGCAATCGAAGCCAGACAGTAGCGCATCGAATCAGGTGGAAAATTTTCAAGATAATCTTCCAGCCAAACTGCATAATCCCGGCTGGTTGAGACTTTGTCCCCCTGGATGTTCAAAAACTCATTCGCTGGCACACTATCCGGCACGGTATAACCTTCTTTAGCCATTAAAAGTGCAGGAAACATAATTGCGTGAAAAGTAATGTTATCCTTGCCAATAAAGTGCACGAGTTTGCAATTTTCGTCTTGCCAGTAATCCTTCCAGCGGTCGGGCTCGCCGATTTTCTGTGCCCACTCTTTTGTCGAGGAGATGTATCCCAAAACCGCCTCAAACCAGACGTATAGGACTTTATCCTTAGCTTCTTCCAGCGGCACTTTAATGCCCCATTGCAGATCCCGGGTGACAGCCCGATCCTTCAAACCCTGCTTGAGCCAGCCGTAGCAGTAATTCTTGACGTTTTGTTTCCACTCCGGATGGGAATCAAGATACTTTTTTAACCGTTCCTGAAAATCACCCAAAGGAAAATACCAATGAGAAGTCTCTTTCAGCACCGGTGTCTTACCGGTGATTTTACTCTTCGGATCGATCAATTCCGTTTGATTCAAATCGCTGCCGCATTTTTCGCACTGGTCGCCGCGAGCTTCCGGGAATTGGCAATTCGGGCAGGTTCCTTCCACGTAGCGATCGGGGAGAAACATCCTGGCTGTTTCATCATAAAACTGCTTCTCTTTTTTCCTTTTTAAAATCCCTTTCTGATGCAAATCAGAAAAGAATTCCTGCCCGGTTTCATGATGAATCGGTAGCGAGGTTCGGGAATAATTGTCGAAGCTCATCCCAAAGCGCTCGAAACTTTTCTTGTTCAGCTCATGAAACCGATCAATGATTTGCTTTGGTTCAACGCCGTCCTGCTCGGCACGAATAGTGATCGCAACCCCGTGCTCATCTGAGCCGCAAATATAAACGACGTCGTTCCCTTTCAGACGCTGGTAGCGGACATAAATATCAGCCGGCAGATAGGCTCCTGCGAGGTGGCCGATATGCAAGGGACCGTTTGCGTAGGGTAGTGCACTGGTGACAAGAATTTTTTCTCTTTTAATTTTTCTACTCAATTTAGCTCTTCTAAATTACCGTGCTCATGGCCGCAATCGTTTTCACATTTATAAATTTTGGTTTTGACATACTCAAGGGAAAATGTTTCAGTAGTCTCATCGGGATAGAGCACCATAACTTTTTCACCGAAAATGTCGATATTTGAGACAATCCCTTCTCCCTTTTCAGTAACAATCGGTTTGGCCAATTTCGGGTACTGTTTTATCGCTTGATTATAAAAATCACGCTCGTACATCAGGCAGCATTTCAAACGGCCGCAAACGCCGGCCAATCTCGAAGGATTTAACGACATATTCTGGTCTTTGGCAGCCTGCGTGGTGATCGGCGTAAAATCCCGAATCCACGATGAACAGCACAATTTTCGACCGCAAACGCCATATCCTCCCAATCGGCGCGCTTCATCTCTCACACCGATTTGCCGGAATTCTACGCGTGTTTTATAAATCGCAGCAATATCTTTCACTAACTTCCGAAAATCGACCCGGTTATCGGAGGTAAAATAGAAGGTGATTTTTTTGCCGTCAAATTGATACTCACATTCAACCAATTTCATATTGAGTTTGTGGTTTTTTAATTTCTCCTTGCAAATTTGAACGGCTTTTTCCTCCTGCTGCTGGTTTTGTTCATACTGTTCCAAATCGGCCTGATGTGATTTGCGAATTATCTTTTTCAGCTTACCTTTACCGGCTTTTTTTGCCAACAAAGAACTTATATGATTAATTCGACCTAAATCGATTCCTTTGTCCGCTTGCACGATGGCGTAGTCCCCAACCTTAAAAGGAATTTGCTGTGGATTCGTAAAAATTATCCGACGCTGTCCCTTAAATTTTAATTCAACAAGATCGCTTTGCATAAGTTATCTCCTTACAAACGTCCTTAATTTATTCAACAAGACAATCAGTATTAAATTGATTTGTACATTGCGACTCATCTGTTCCAAAGATTCCTCGATTGCGTTCACAGCACTCTGCAAATCCGCATCTGGAAACTTTTGGGTGAAATTGTTTAAAGTCTCAAATGCCCCGGCGTAAATCAACAATTCCTGATTTGGTTCGTCGGTCTCTCGAAAAACCAAAGCGTCTCTAAACCAAATCAACAGTAAAGACAATAGATCTTTTATTTGTTTCAAATCACCCTGGCAGGTTTTCAAGACTTCATCTACATATAAAATCTGGGTGAATTCGCTTTGAACGCTTTTTCGAAAAAATTCCAGAGACTGATTTTGCTTCTCCTGCAAATTTTCGTCTAAAAGCTCGATGGCCCGCCGGTAACTTCCCGAAGCTACGCGCGAGGTTAACCTCGCCTTCTTCTGCTCAATATTGTGATTCTCAATTAAAGCCTGCTCAATTTCCGCCGCTTTCAAAGGTTCGAACTTAATGAGCTGACACCGCGAACTAATGGTCGGAAGCAGCAGATTCGGCCTTGAAGAAATCAAAAGCAAGTACATTTTCTCCGGCGGTTCTTCCAGGATTTTGAGAACGGAGTTAGCGGCTTCTTCGGACATTCTCTCCGCGTCTACAATGATGACAATTCGGCCCCGGCCTTCAAAAGATTTGTAAGAAGATTTCCGGCGTATCTCCCGGATCGTCTTAATCGAAATCGGCGGATTTGGCCACACCTCAACCCTGTGGTACGGATTAGCAGCTATGCTTTTAAGAATTTGTCTTTCATGAATTCGAATTTCCTCTTGCTTTTTCTCCGGTTTATTATCTTTCACCGGCGCCGGAAAAATAAAATGCAAATCCGGATGGCTCAGTTTGGAAACCCGCATGCAGTTTGGGCAAGGATCGGGAGAACAGGCTCCGGATTTTTCACAGAACAAAGCTTTGGCTAATTCAAGAGCTATCGCTTCCTTTCCCACTCCGCGTTCACCAACGAACAAAAAGGCATGGGAAAGCCGTTCGCTTTTCAGTGCTTTTTCGAAGAAATTCCTAACCCGCTGTTGTCCGATTATGTTTTCAAAGGCCATAAGAAAACCAATTATCAAATTACAAAAAACAAATTCCAAAAATAACAATTGAGTTTTGAGATTTGGAATTTGGCATTTACCCAAAAGGGTTAAGTGCTTTTCGCCAGCCAATTCTCCGGATTCAGCTTGGTTGTGCCTTTCCAAACCTCAAAATGCAGGATCGGTCCTTTCAGAGAACCGGATTCGCCCACGCTGCCGATGACCTGGCCTGATTTAACATCGTCTAACAAATCAACTAAAATCTCACGTAAATGCGTATAAACAGTGTAGTATCCACCATAATGACTCACAATTACTATATTTCCGCGTCCCCTTTGCCAGGTAATTGTGGTAATTTTACCCTTGGCGACCACCTGTACCGGATGACCCTCCGGCGCTTTAATTTCAATCCCGATATTCTCCGTAAAGGTTTTCAATTCCGGGTGCTTAACTTTGCCAAATCTTGTCACAATTCGTCCTTCGGTCGGCCAAATCATAAGTCCGCGCAATTCTGAAAATAAAGTTCCCGGTTTTGGTAACGGCGTTTGCTTAGGTGCTCGTTCCAGACCGGCAATTAAGCTGGCTATCTCTTTCGCGGCATGTTCCTTTTCAATCAATCTTTGACGAAGCAAGTCGGTATTTTTTCGAATTGAAGTTAAAACTTTTTGACGCTCGTTCTTTTTGGTTTTTAACTTCGCCTCTTCATTTATTTTATTTCGTAGTAATTTCTTTTTTTCTTTTAATTCAATGGTCAGCAACGACTGATCGCGTGTTATCTTCGTCTGTTTTTCTTTGATTTGCAAATAATTCCGGTAGTCGTTTTCAGACAAACGTTTTTGGTATTCAACCCACAATAAACCGTCGTTAATTGATTTTGCCGTAAGCAGCAACTCGATGTCCTTAAAACGGCCGTATTTGTAAATATAAACCAGCCGTTTGCGAAAGATTTCCTTTAAGCGTTCTAATTCCTGTTGGGTCGTTTTCAGGTTTTTACTGATTCTTGAAATTTGGCTCTCTTTTTTCTTCCGGCCCTTTTTTAGATTTTGGATAACGCTGTGTGCTAAATCGATATCCAAATCCAGATTTGTCAGCATGTATAAAACCGAGGTTTCATCTTTGTTATTGGCTTCAATTTCTTTTTGTACAGCACGGATCTCGTTACGTGCCTTGCGAAGTTTTTCATGATGACGTTCGGTTCTATTTTGGGCGCTAAGAATCCCTGCTCCCAGAAAATAATAAATCCACAAAAGCCACACTAAGAATTTACAAAACATAACTCAAAATAAGAGAATTCTGCTATAAAATCAACTAAAATCTCAGGTGTCGCTGGCATGGGTCTGCTAATTAGCAGCCACTTGCAAATTAGAAAAAAAATTTTATCTTTTACCTGCACACCAAAGGAGCAACTTGACCAAAAAACTATTTACCCCGCAGCTTACTCTCAATTGGCTAACCAGAATCCTATTCTTTATTAGCTTATCCGCATTTTTACCGGCAATGCCGCGTTACATTAGTGATATTGGTGGCAATTATTCCCAAACCGGCATCGTCATGAGCGCGTTTGCCGTTGGCGTGCTTATTTTTAGACCGCTGGTGGGCAGAAAAGTGGACAACCTTGGACGAAAAATCGTGCTAATATTCGGAATATTAATTTTTGTCATATCACCCGTAATTTACATGTTCATCAAATCTGTCAATTTGCTCATCCCGGTACGGATATTTCATGGATTGGGGTTGGCCGCATTTGGCACTGCATCGATTACGCTCATCACGGACGCTGCGCCGCTGGAAAGCCAGGGAGAAGTTCTTAGTTACACCGGAATGGTTAATACAATCGCTTTCGCGTCGGGACCCATTTTAGGATTTTGGGTTTTGGATAATTGGGGGTTCAATATTTTATTTAGTTTTCTTTCCGGGCTAGCAATTCTCTGTTTGATTTTTTCACTCTTTCTCAACGAAACTAAAACACATTTGCCAGCAGGAAGCAGCGTAAAGTATTTTAAGACCATTTGGAAACGAAAAATAATTGTAGCAGCAACCGTTATCATGTTGATCGGTTTGGTTCATGGCGGGGTTATGTTCTACATCCCTTTTTATCTTGAAGATTTTAAAGTAAATATCGGCCTTTTCTTTTCGGTTTATGGAATTTCTGCTTTTCTAATCCGGTTCGTTGTGGGCAAGGCCTCGGATCAAATCGGCCGGGGGCCAATTGTTGTGTTTTCATTAATATTGCTTACGGTTGGTGTTTTTATGCTGAGCCAGGCAACCGGCGTGATTTCCATGTTTATTGCGGCGATTCTCTATGGATTTGGCTTCGGCGCCCAACAGCCGGTATTGACCGCGCTTGTAGCCGACAACACGACAGAAGAAACCCGCGGCAAAGTCTTTTCCTTTTACTACGGCGGTTTTGATTTAGGTATTTCAATTGCCGGCTTTCTGCTTGGATTCATCGCCGAAAAATTCGGTATTCGGAATATGTTCATTGTATGCAGCTTCATCACATTCCTTGCCCTCCTTATTTTTTCTACAATTATCGAAAGCAGTCCCCTTCAATCATTGCAGTCGACTTTCTCTGTGCGCAAGGCTGCAAACGATCCAAAAAGTATTGAAGTACCTACTTAACCCGGACAAGCCCCGTGGGATAAATCAAATCCAACGGGGCAAGCCGGAACCAAACAGGGGAATTTGATCACTAGAAGGTGAAGAGAGCGCACCAGGCGATGCTGGATGCTGGTACAGATGCCTGTCGATCGTAAATTGTAGATCGTCAATCTTATATCGTATATCAAATTTCCGGACCTGAAAATATACGATCTAAGATATTCGTTTTTTAAAGAAGCTCGACTTCTCCCAATCGGAGATTGTCAATCAAATTATCGACAAAGTTTTGTCGATGTATGGCGCTATGGGCCTAAGTGGTGGATTGACCGAAAACTTGCGTGAGGCGTCCCGCCGAACGATTTCTGCAGGCAGTTCCTTCCAAAAGCGTAATTCGTTTTTGTAAGACAAGGCCATAAATTTACGCCAGGTGCACACTTTTTTACCTATTCACAACCCAGTCTCTCAATCAATTAGCCTAAATCAGGTCTTTTATAAAGAGATCTTGTTTTGGCACTATCTTTGTAAAGTTCTTGAGTAAATAGTAAACGGCGGAAGAAAATTCAAGGAAGGATCTGCCAATGCAGGCTTCATCAAAAAAACAAAGTAACTTTCTCGTAATCGCTTTTTTAGTTTCGTTCGCTTATTTCCTGATTATCCTGTTAATGGATAAGGCGTTCATATAATTTCTACATTGTCCATCTTTTTCTCCTCCAATAACGCCACAGGAAGTGGCGGTTATTTCCTTTCAAAGGCAGGGCCCCGGTAACCGAGGCCCTGCCTTTTTTATTCTTGCTTTAATGCCTACTAAATTTTATCTTTCAACTGTTCTCAACTTTGATAGAAAAATTTTAACCGCAGATTTGACACAGATAAAACACGGATTTTAAACTCGCCGGCGGTATAAGTTATATTCATCGTTTTTAAATATAGCAGAATAATTAAACTGAATTCAAAAACTGCTTTTTCGATTTTCAGGCTTTTCTAAACTGGCTCAATCTGTTTTTAAATCCGCGTCAATCAGTGAAAATCCGTGGCTTATTACTTTGGCTGCGGCTCGACGCGCCGTGTTAATCAGCGGGCAAATTACGTTTCATAATAATTCTTGAAACCTATGGCAACCCAAGAAGCAACTGAAAATTATTTCAAACGACTTGCCCATAAAAATATTCCGGCCCACTCCATCCGCACGTTTGGCAAAACCGGAATTGAAGTCAGCAGCATGGGTTTTGGCGGCTATCGAATCCATCACAATTCAATTGAAAACGCCAAAGCGCTGCGCTACGCCCTACTCAATGGTTTCAATCTGATCGACACGTCCAGCAATTACACGGACGGCGGCAGCGAAATGCTCATCGGCAATTTGCTGCAGGAAATGATTGATCGGCCAGAGCTTGACCGTGACGAAGTTGTGGTGGTTTCGAAGGTGGGTTATGTTCAAGGGCAAAACATGCAGCTTGCGCAGCAAAATGAAGCGAACGGCCAGCCTTTCCCTGAGATGGTTAAATATATGGAAGGCTGCTGGCACTGTATCCACCCGGAATTCCTGCAAGACCAGTTAAGCCGCTCCCTCGACAGACTTCAGTTGACCCATTTAGATGTTTACTTGCTGCATAATCCGGAATATTTTCTTTCTCACGCCAGGAAAAATAATAGCGATCACCAAACTGCCCAAAAAGAGTACTACCGCCGCGTCAAGGTGGCATTCGAATGGTTGGAAGAAAAAGTTGCCGAAGGGAAAATAAAGGCTTACGGAATTTCGTCGAATACTTTCCCGCTCCCGGCTGCCGATTTCGAATTTACTTCTCTGGAAAAGACCATTGAACTTGCCAATGATGTCGCTGCAGACAACCATTTTCAGGTCATTCAGTTTCCGTTTAACCTATTCGAGACCGGCGCTTGCTTGGAAAAAAATCAAGCAGGCGGTTCAAAAACACTTCTGCAAATTGCTCAAGAAAACAAAATCGCAACGCTGGTCAACCGGCCGTTGAATGCCATGCACAACGGCGGAATGCTGCGGTTGGCAAGTTTCCGTGAAACAAAAGCTGAAGAAATCGAAAAAGAATTTGCTGAAAGGAAAAAATCCATAGGTGAATTAGAAAAACGTTTTAAAAAAGAGTTTCTATCAAATGTCCCCGATGAGCTCCCGAAAGAAAATTTCGAACGCGTGTTTTCGGTTTCGGAGCAGTTAAGCAATGCTCTCAATGCTTTCCAAAACTGGGAGCATTGGGACCATGTCAAACAGAACAGGGTCGTACCGCAAAATTTTTCGTACTTGCATGTTCTCAATGAAAAATGGCTCGATAATAGTAAATGGAAACAGTGGTCTGAATCGTATGTGAGAGATTTAAGCAATTTCCTCGACACAATTACCAAACAATATGAAAATAAAGCGCAAAAACGCTCAAAGGAAATTTCCGTCGAGTTGGATAAACTCGCGCCTGACCTAAAAACTACGGAAACTCTGTCGCAAAAAACCTTGCAAGTTTTGACTTCAGTACCCGGAATTGATTGTGTTCTTTTAGGCATGCGCAGTACCCGCTATGTTGAGGATGCCTTTGTTGCTTTAACTCAACCGGCCATTTCACAAGCCGAAAAACTTTTATTGGATTTTCATAACTGATAGTTGCGGAGATTAACGAAGTGGTCTCCGCAACCTGCTCTGTGACGAAGACCGCTTCGCTTAACTTCGTCACAATCAAATCAATTTTATGCAATATTATGTTTCCCAACTTCAAAATTGGTCCTGAAGCATTAAAGTATTTCGAATCTGCCTATGAATTTCAGATGCAAGGCGAGTTGGACAAAGCTGTCTTTTATTATAAAAAATCCTTAGAAATCGAACAAACCGCCGAAGCGCACACCTTTCTTGGCTGGACTTACAGCTTTATGGGAAAATTAGAAGCAGCCATCGCAGAATGTCACAAAGCAATTGCCGCCGATCCGGATTTTGGAAATCCTTACAACGATATCGGCGTTTATTATTTGCAGATGGGTAAACTCGATGCAGCAATCCCCTGGTTAGAAAAAGCAAAAAAGGCCAGGCGCTACGAAAATCCCGAATTCGCCTATTGTAATTTAGGAAAAATTTATGAGCTCAAAGGGCTTTGGCCGCGAGCCATGGAAGAATATAAAAAAGCCCTGGCGATTCAAAAGGATTACCTGCCTGCACGGGTGGGCTTGGTGCGGTTGGAGACTTATCTGAATTAAGAATGAAAGCAATCGTCATCACCAAGTCAGGAGACCCGGGCGTCCTGCAACTTCGGGATGTTGAAGAACCAAAACCTTCCCAAGATGAAATTCTGGTAAAAGTCCAGGCCACGGCGCTCAACCGAGCGGACCTTCTGCAAAGGCGTGGGCATTATCCACCGCCGCCGGGCACCAGAGAAGACATTCCGGGGTTAGAATTTGCAGGGACGATTGAAGGGGTCGGAGAGAAAGTAACTTCTTTTAATCCCGGCGACCGCGTCATGGGACTGCTTCCCGGTGAAGGGTATGCTGAAAAAATTGTAACTCACGAACGGATGGCCATTCCGATTCCGGCCAACTTAAATTTTGACGAGGCGGCTGCCATCCCGGAAGCTTTTCTCACCGCCTATGACGCTCTTTTTTCACAACTAGAACTCAAATCCGATGAGCGGCTTTTAGTTCATGCTGTCGGAAGTGGCGTTGGCATCGCAGCTTTGCAACTTGCCAAAAACGCCGGGACTATTGTTTTCGGCACCGCCGGCTCTGAAGATAAACTAGCCAAAGCTCGCGATTTGGGCTTGAATTTTGGAATAAATTACAAACATCAGGATTTTAGGGAAAAGGTACTGGCCAAAACCAACGGCCTGGGGGTGAACACAATTCTCGATACCGTTGGAGCCCCATATTGGGAAAAAAACTTAGCTTGCCTGGCAACCAAAGGTAGAATGATCATCATTGGCTTGATGGGCGGCGCTAAAGTTGAAGCCAATCTCGGCATACTTCTGAAAAAACGGCTTCGGATAATGGGCTCGGTCCTGAGAGCCAGACTGCTCGAAGAAAAAATCGCTCTCACCAAGTCTTTTGTGGAAACTGCTTTACCCTTATTTGAATCGGGTAAATTACAACCGATAATAGACCGCACTTTTCTTCTTGAAGAAGCTGCCGAAGCACATGCCTACATGGAGAAAAATAAAAATTTTGGAAAAATCGTGCTTAGAATTTGCTAGTGAAATCCAGGCGTTTGCTTGTAATCATCTGACAAAGATGGTTGGTTCTCCAGGTACTCAATTGAGACGATCGAGTTTCACACTTTTACCGCAGGAATAGAGGAATGAAAATTGGGACATTCTTACTATGTGCGTTGTCATTAGGAATTGGTGTTATTGGCTGTGCCTCAGTCGAAGAATTCATCAAGAAAAATGTTCAACCACCGAAAGTTAAATTTTCAGGCGTAAAAATAAGCGGGCTTTCTTTTGAGGCTGTGGATTTGCTTTTCGAATTGGAAATCACCAATCCGAATCCGGCGGGTATCCATTTAGTTGAGTTAGACTATGATTTCCTGCTCAACAACAATTCATTTCTTAAAGGAAAACAGGAGCATGGTTTGGAAATCAACGCGAGAAGTACCGACATTGTACAAATCCCGCTTTCGCTGAATTTTGTCGATGTTTATAACACTTTTCAAGGATTAATAAATCAGGACAGCACAACTTATGAAATCAGCGCCGGATTGTCATTCAACATCCAAATTCTGGGAGCGCCCCAACAAATTTCGATCCGAAAAAGGGGAACCCTGCCGCTGCTGAAGCCGCCCAAAATCAGCTTAGCATCCCTCAAATTGCATAATTTAAATCTGACCGGGGCAGACTTGAGTTTGAATGTGAAGCTCATAAATCCTAATGCGTTTGAGTTTATTGTAAAACGTATGGAGTACGACTTTGAAATAAATGGTTCGCAATGGCTGAGCGGAAATTCACAAAAAAATCTTCAGATTTCTGCGAAAGATGAAAGTCTTCTCAACTTTCCCATTTCACTCAATTTTTTTCAAATCGGCCGCTCGGTGGCTCAGCTTCTCAAAAATAATCAGCCTTTAGAATACCGCTTTAAAGGAGGCATGGACTTAGATTCTTCACTGCCGTTTTTGGGCGCGGTACATTTACCTTTTGATCGTTCCGGAGAGATTCGCATACAAAAATAAGAAGCACTCCTGGGTTTGTGCCGTCTTCTCAATCAGAAAAACTAATAATAATAAAAATGAATAGTTGAGGTAATCATAACCAAAATCATTCTTTTATCTTAAAATATATCTTAGGATGCAAGTTTAGTCGGCTGTAATTGACTTAAGACCTCATCAATGCTGTTGTAGATTTCAAAACCGTGTCGAGTTTGGTTATTCTGAAATAATACCCACCTCTTATACCATAAGTGGGTCTACAATGGAGCTTGTAAGTGATGATGAAACAGAAGCTCCCGAGACAGGCACAATCAGCGTAAGTGGTAGCCAGTTGACAATTGATTTTGCCGACGACTTTACAGTGGTCTTCAAAAAGCAATAGTCCTTAACTGTCTGGACTATTTTCTCCCGGAA
>JADFPY010000038.1 GCA_022562085.1 candidate division KSB1 bacterium
ATCACCCGGGCGTTGGCTTGAAAAGCCCTCTGGGCAATAATCATATCGGTAAATTCAGCCGCTAGATCCACATTGGAAGCTTCCAAAGTACCCGAAAAAATCGACGCAGGTAAATCCTCGCCGGCTCTACCAACCGAAGGGATTCCCGTCGTGCCCGATGTCCGGTAAACATTGTTGCCAACGTGAATCAAACCCTCCGGGTTGTTTATCTTTGCCAGTGCGACTTGGGCGATCAATCTGTTTCGGCCGTTTGTAAATGATCCGATAACTTGCCCCTTTTCGTCTATAGCAAAGGCACTTAGAGTACCGTGTGCTTGCCCGTCCTGAAATGGCAACGTAACCGATGACCTGCCGGCAAATTGGGTAATGCCGCTGAACCCTGTACTATTCTCAAAATCCAAGTTCAGTCTAACCACTGAAGCACCGCTACCCGGAGCGAACTCAAGTAACGATTGACCGTTATCGTAAAATATTGTCTGCAAAGCACCATTGGAGTCGAATGCAATGCTACCGGAACTTCCTTCATTGATGGTTTCATTCCCCGAGAGAGTGACTTCAAAAGTCCATTCACCCGTATTTTCTGTCTTCGTAAAAGTAATGTTTAAAGTGTGTTTGGTACCAAGGCTGTCAAAAACCTCGATGGATGTTGAGGTCTTGGGTGAAAATCCTTTTGAGGTCAACACAAAACCGGGTAGGTCAATTGTTCCCGTATTCCCGGCTCCCGCTGTTAACGTGATCGTTGTATTACTTTCCCCGAAGTTGAAGTCAGTGAGTAGAATTTGACCAGTAGAGAAAGATGCGGTGCCAGCGAATGCGCTATCGATAACTGCAACTAGATCATCGACAGTTGTTCCATCCTGTCCCGCTCCTGAACCATAAGTAAACGTAGCGGCAACCGGGGTGCCGTCAAAGTTGGTACCGCCAATGACAATCGTATCCCCTGCTGCCAGTACCACGGTTGTTTGAGCCAAAGCATTAAGATCCGTGGTACCTATTGCGGGAACGCCTGTTGTGGCTAATGTAAATGTTTTACTAGCCGTCCAAACTTGCCTGATGGGTGTGGCAGTGGCATCCAAATTACCAGCGATACCGACATTTTCAGTAGCAATTGCAGGTGAAATTACCGAAGCGTCGAAGACAATATTGCCCAACGCGGCTGTCCCGGAAAGCTCACCTGTTTGGTCGGCCGTCCAACCTTGAATGCTCAAACCGTTAGCACTCACCAGGCGTCCATTGCCGTCAAAATGCAAGTTACCCGCACGTGAATACAGTTCGCCGCTGCCATCATTAAAGACAAAAAAGCCGTCGCCTTCAATTCCTAAATCGGTTTGCTTGCCGGTGGTTTGAAGAATACCCTGGCCAAAGTCTCGCTCAATACTATTCGTACGAACACCCAAACCAATTAGAATGGCGTTTTGTGTGCCAGCTGAAGATGATCCGGATGTACCTTGCAAAAGTTGTCCGAGCTCTTCGGCAAAAGTAATTCGTGACGTTTTAAAACCGATGGTGTTAATATTGGCGATATTATTACCAATAACATCCATCTTTAACTGGTTGTTTGATAAACCAGAAACACCTGCAAACAATGCTCGCATCATGGTGTTGGTCCTCCAAGTTAATTAATTTAACAAATATCCACTGCTTCAATCGTTCCACAGTGGAGGACCTCCCCGAGGGGGCCAGTCCCGTTGATTTTACATTATAAAAGCGCTATCTATATTGGTAAAAACTTTACCCATTTCCTGCGGCGATTTCTCGACTGCGGTCACCACGATCTTATTCTTGACATTGACGATCAGCGCCAGGTTGTCCATCACCACCAGCCCTTCTTTACTGCCTTTCTGCTCCAGGGTCTGCACAGCTTGATTCAGCTTGGAAATATGGTGCTGCGTCAAAACGATGTTGCGCGAGGCCAGCCTATCTGAAGCATGGGCGGAAAATTTGACTGCCGGAGCTTGACCGGATAGCTTGCTTCTTAATACATCAGCAAAAACAGTCCGGCTGGTTTCTCGGTCTTGGCCGACTCCGGAATTCGGGGAAGGCGGTTGCGCAGGAATAGAATTTATTAAATGTTTTATTTCCATGACTATCCATCATTTCCAATTGATTCTCTTCTCACTTGACTTTGAGAAGCACCCGGGTTGAAGCCGATTTCAAAAACATCAGCCATGCTGATTTCAATATCGCCCAGGAGCAGCATGGCGGCGCCGTTGTTGTAACGAATGCCGCTAATCAGCCCTGAAATAAACGTCAAAGCGCCGATATCATTCCCGCTGCCATCCTCAGCGGCAACTGAGAATTGATAAACGCCTTCCGAAAGTTCATTACCGGAATTGTCTTTGCCATCCCACGCGAACGAATGGTCTCCGCTCGTCT
This sequence comes from candidate division KSB1 bacterium, assembly GCA_022562085.1. Taxonomy (NCBI): domain Bacteria; kingdom Pseudomonadati; species Candidatus Zhuqueibacterota bacterium. The sequence goes on from JADFPY010000038.1 coordinate 2,377, forward strand.
GGCCGCTCAACTCAACAGTCCTTACAACAACCCCATTCGTATCGGTAATATTAATTGTTACTTTCTGCGCCGTGGATGCAAGACGGTAGTGCATTTCCGCGTCCTCACCCGCAGTTTTCGTCACAGAATTGCCGATTGCTTTGACCTTGTTTCCAATCAAAGTGGTCGCCAACGTGTTGTTCAGCGCCTGGTTGAGCAGTAGATCCATTTCCAGATTATTTTGGAGATTGATGTTCATGTTTTGCAGCTGCTCGAGTGAGCTGAATTGCGCGAGCTGTGCCGCAAAATCTCCCCCTTTGGTCGGATTGAGAGGATCCTGATTTCGCAATTGCGCCACAAGGAGTCTTAAAAAATCGTCCTTGCCCAGAACACCTTCCTGGCTGGACCCAAAAAGACTCTGAGATTGATTTGCCACTGGTGTTATATCCATTACGTTGTCTCCTTTTTTAGCTGTTGGCTGTTGGCTTTTAGCTGTTGGCCTTGAACTTGACTGATAAGGTTATTTATCATCTTTTGCTCTTTGTTTAACTGATCCAAATTACTTTCATATCTTCAGCTGAGATCATAGATAGTTCTAACAGCTAAATGCCAATAGCTGAATAGTTATGCCAAAACTTCTATCGAATTATAACCAAAATCCCTTTGCCTGCTCACTGGAATCGCTTCTTTGGCATAAGAAGAAATCGAATGTTCGAGATTTGAATTTTTCTCTCTAAACTCTCGTTCATTTTGTGCCGTCTGCCATTCATTCCTATGATCAGCATTTTCATTCTTAACAGACACTTCCAACTTACCGACTTCAATCCCCTCTTTTATCATCTGATCCAGAAGGGGTCGAAGCTGGGTTTCCAGCATTCTTCTAGCCTCGATGTTGTCAACATTGATATGTAGATTGATTTTATCTTTCTGTTTAACGGCGTCAACCAGCAAACTTCCGAGTTTTTCCACATCAAGTTGAATTTCAAGTTTTTGTCCCGCAGTGTTTGATTGCAAGTTGGCGAACTCCAGAATTCTCTGAAGCATTTGCGGCAGATGTGAACGCTCAACCGTGCCCGAACCCACTAATTTGCCGCCCAGAAAATCGAAGTTGACATTGTTACTCGCCAAAACGGGCTGAGTTGGCCGCTCACTTTCACTCAAGATTGACGCAAAGAATTCGCCTGAATCACCTTCAATATTTTCGAGAATTTCACCCAGTGATTCCCGGCTGCCGCTTAAATCATTTTTGAGTTTTAATTTATCTTCCCGCAGAGCTAATGTGCGGCTGTCTTGCTGAAAGTTCTTCCCTCGAGCGCTAACCTGATTTTTGCTCAGTTTACTTGAAGCCTTTCGTCGACTATTAGAAACTTTCGCCGTTTGACTTTTCACGGGAGTTGCCGAACCCAATAAGACATCCATAAGCTGTGTAAATTTCTTCAAAGCAACAAGTTGGGTCGATTCTTTTGGCTGTAGAATGGTCTTTTCTTTAGCAGCAGTTTCCAAAGTTTCGTCTAACCGGGAGTCAAGTTTAAGATTCAAAGCTCCTTTGTTATTTCCTGTCTTAATTTCTTTGACTTTCAATCCTGATTTTGCCAGATGTTGAGTCAGCCAATCCCTGGCCTGAGATGAATCCGTTCGGAGAAGCACACTTCCATCCTCAACATCCCTGCTCATCTCGACAGAAATTTTTCCGTGAGTCTCAACTTCCATTTGCACCTGAATCTGGTTCTGCCCGGATTTCGATGGAGCTTGCAAAATAGACTCCACTATTTCACGGATGCTCTGAATTGCTTGCGAAGTAGTAAGCTTAGAGTTCAGTTTAAACTGTCCGTCAAACCCTTTGCCCCTTTTACTCGTACCGACTTCCTTAACCCGGATGTCAAGATTTTGAATCCCTCGTCCCAAACGTTCTGAAAGCAAATTTTTAGCGGAATTTGAATCCACAGTTAGCTTAAGATTGGGTTTTCCCCTTGAGATTTCGACCTCCGCCTCGATATCACCGAGTGAGTCCGTTTGTAATCCAAACTGAAGTTTACTTGAAATTTTGGCAGAAGCCTGAGTAACTGCTTCGACAACTTTCTCAACTGTCGCTACAGCCTGAGACGGCGTAATTTTACCGCCTACTTTGGCCAACGGCGCAACGCTCGATACCTTTTTACCGGCGTTTTTTCCAGCGCTTCTAACGAAAATTTTCAAGTCAGATGATTTTACAATCAAAGGGGTCAATTGTTTTTTAAGCACATTTCCTGCAGCTTGAGAATCGACGCCGACATTTAATCTTATTTTATCTTTACCGCTTTCAATCTTGACTGAGACTTTACCAAGCGACTTTATATCCAAATTCAAAGGTTGCTTGAAATTCAAAACGGTTGAATGCGAATAGCGAACCTCAACAACTTTCTTCTGAATCGTTTCAATCGCTTGTCTCATCGAAACCTTAGGTGTTTGGCGATCCCTCATTAGACCATTCTTGATTTCTAATTTGACCGGCATTTGAGTTAGCTGAGTATTCTGCCCAGGTTTTGCTATAAAAAATCTAATCTTACCTTCAGAGAAACCTGTGGATTTAAGCAACCCAGTTTTAAAATTCTCAAGCGTTTGTTTAGACGGCAAACCAATCTGAACCAGCAGCTTGCCATTCACACTTTTTAAATCGACGGCGACCTTTCCAATCGACTCGACGTTTAACTCGATTTTCTGTCCCAGGTTATTGGCTTTCACAGGCAGTTTTCCGCTACCCTCAATCAGCTCTTTAATAACTCCAAAAACCTGAGTAGCAGAAAGCTGACTGCCTAAAGCTGACGACTGAAAGCTGTGAGTTGAAAGCTGATTACTGAAAACTGATTTTTGAAAACTAAAAACCGGCCCAAATTCAATCTGGTCAAACAAAGGTGCCAATTCCGCAATGAATAACTCTGAAACATCGAGGTGCTCCTCATTAAGCCCGACCTTCAGTTGATTCTTTGCGGGCTCAATTTCGAAAGAAATCTTACCCAGGGATTTGGAGTTGAATTGGAAAACTAACGGCTTTTGAGATTTACCTGCCTGCGTTTTGAAACTTTGAACGATTTGTTTAATCGAAAGCAATTCTGAATGTCCTAAACCGCGGGGACTAAAATCGGCGAATTGTTTTGTCATTGAATTCAGGAAGCTCAAGGAAGCCGCTCCATTTTTGTGGGAATTCAGGGCACCCAGCCTTGAATTCATGAGCTGTTGAAAATTTAGAGAAGAGGGTTTCACACCCAAAGTTGCCGGCAAATCATGACTGATCTTTGGACTTGCCGTTAGGCCCTCTGCAGTATTTGAAATTTTAAGGAAGCTGCTCAGCATTTTACTTTTTAGTCCCGGCTAATTCACTCATTAGCTTGCCGGCCCGTTCGGGCTTCAACGATTTCAGGAGATTTGCTTTGTCCTTTTTCTTCGCTTTGTCATAAATGATTTTGACCACTTGATCAGATAAGTTTTCAAGTATCGGACCTAAAATATCGGCTTTCATCGAACTCAATGTTTTTGCTAACTCCTGAAGCTCTTTATCATTATTCGCCTGTTTTGCATTGAAATTCTTGAGCTTTTCTATTTTCTTTTTCAGCTCTTCTTCATTTTTGTTTACCTTTTCGAGCCGCCAATTCTGCTGCAAAATCATTTCATCGCGCTCTTTCAGTTGTATCACAAAGTCGGCCATCTGGTTTAGCATCCCGCCAACAACCGCCGCCAGGGAATCGATTTTTTCAACATAAGAGGAATCGTCGGCTATGAGGGCGTCCCGGTGATACTCCGTATAATTGAGAAACGGCACTTCCTCGGTTTTTTCGATGACTGTGTCCTTGCGCACATACATAAACGCCACCATGCCAGCGAAGGCTATAAAATAAAAAGATACCCAAAGTACTAGTTTCATTTCGTGTTCTTTCTAGGACTTTTACCGATTTCTTTGCCTTGCAATTTCATCAATAAAATCTTGCTCAATTTTATTTTCCTCGTGAATCACTTCTACTTCTTTTCGCTCTTTCAGCTTCTCCAGAGCCTTCCTGTTTTTTGCCGCTTCTAAAAGTTGCTGCCGTTTTGTCTCTACATCCTCTTCCAGAACTGCAATAGTTTCATGCTTGTCAGTAACCGCCTGATGAAGCGTTTCAAGATAAGTCTGATTACTTCTAAACTGACTCACTTCGGCTTTTTTTACAGTGTTCATGCTCCGGGTAAAACCATCTCTTTTGTTTTCTAATTGATCCAGTTCTTCGTTTTCAATTTGCAGATTTTGTTTTGCTTCTGCGAAATCCTTTTGTCGGTTCTTTTCGATCAGCGCCCGCACTTCTAAAACTTTTTGCAAGCGAAATTTCTTTTTTGCGTTCAATTTTCATTATCCAACTCAGGCGTCATTTCAAGCTTTGACTACTGCAAGTAGTTTTATTTGAGAGAACATTGAGTGCAAAGCTAGTTTCGCAATGCTGAAGCATTGCACTCCTGTTCTTAGCAGCGCATCGGCAGAGTGTACGCTCGGCATGACACTTGTGGGAGTAATGACAATCATTCTAATACACTCATATTCTCAGCTGCGACAGTACTTTTAGAATTTGCCAAAAGCTCTTCCATTTTTTTCACAGACTCTTCCAGGGTTGTGTTTTCGAACATGTCCTGTTTTTTGAAATCCACAATCTTATCAATCATCGAAATCGCGTAGTCAATCCGGGGGTTGCTGCCTTTCACGTAAGCCCCAATATTGATCAGATCTTCCGCCTCCTCATAAGTCGCCAGGATCTCCCTCACCTTATTCACATTCGCCAAATGCCTTTTTGAAATCACATCAATCATCACCCGACTAATGCTTTGCAGCACATCAACGGCCGGGTACTGACCTGCGGCTGCCAGCTTTCGGGACAGGACGACATGCCCATCCAGAATTGAGCGGACGGTATCTGCAACCGGGTCATTCATGTCGTCACCCTCAACCAGAACCGTGTACAAACCGGTAATGCTGCCTTTTCTGAAATTTCCGGCTCGTTCGAGGAGCCGTGGCAAAAAAGCAAAAACAGAGGGAGTGTATCCTTTGGTAGTTGGCGGTTCACCGATTGCCAGGCCGATTTCTCTCTGCGCCATTGCCACCCGGGTGACCGAATCCATCATGAGCATGACGTTCAGTCCGAGGTTTGCAAAGTACTCAGCGATGGCCGTGGCCACCAGCGCGCCTTTAACCCGCAACAGCGCCGCCTGGTCCGAAGTCACTGCCACTACTACCGATCGTTTCAGACCTTCCTCGCCAAGATCTCTTTCGATAAAATCGCGAAGTTCCCGCCCTCGCTCGCCGATTAAGGCAATCACGTTGACATCGGCGCTTGAGTTGCGGGCAATCATGCCCATCATGATGCTTTTCCCGACGCCGCTGCCAGCAAAAATCCCAACTCTCTGGCCTAAACCAAAAGTCAATAAACTGTCGATGACCTGCACACCCGTTGAAATAGTTTCATCGATTCGTTCCCGCTGCAAAGGGTTTGGCGGCGGGTTGTGCACAGGTTGTAAAACCCTGGTGTTAATTGCACCTTTGCCGTCGATGGGATTGCCCGTACCGTCGAGAACTCTCCCTAAAATTTCGGGGCCGACTGCTACTGAATAGGGTTCATTGGAAACAGAGACGTAACTTCCGGGATGAAGGCCGACGGTTTCTTCATGGGGCATTAGCAAAACATTTTTGTCTCTAAAACCAACCACTTCGGCAGATATGTTTTTACCGTCCCGCGTTGTAACACGACACATTTCGCCAACAGAAGCAACCGGACCCGCTGATTCGATGACCAGCCCGGTAATCTTCACCACTCGGCCCATTATTTTGTAAGGCCTCATGCTTTCTAATTTATCAAAGTATTTGTCAAAACGGGTCGCTATCTGCATGGTTATTTATTCAATAAAAAAGCTTTTGATTTCCTTAAATTGTGATTCAATTCTCGCGTCTAAAACCCCATAATCGGATTCCATTAAACAGTCACTCATGTTTAGGGTCGGATCTTCTACAATCGAAATTTCTACCGGTTTTTTAATTTTTTTTAAAATTTCTGATTTATATTTCTCCACAACTTCGCCTGTTTCTCTGCGAACACGGAGGGTATATTTAGTGGAATCAGAAAACAGCTTCAGGCTTTCTGCAACAACCTGTTGAATTTTGTCCTTGTCTAAGTTAAGCGTTGAAAATTCCGTACTGCCGATAATTTTTTCCACAACTTTCAGGGCAAATGAAAGCACAAACTGTTCAGAATTTTCAATCAGATCCTCCTGCCGGCTTCTAATCGATTCTGTTAAACCCGCGAACTGTTCAATCTCTTTTTGAATTAAACCGACGCCCTGCTGGTAACCGGCTTTCTGGCCTGCTTGTAAACCGTCCTGATAACTGCTTTCTCTGGTGGTCTTTAGTTTGCTTTTCAAGGTCTCTAATTGTTTAAGATAATCCTCAGGCGCAGTATAAGAATCTGCATCTACTTTTGTTTGCATTCCAACAACAGCACTGTTGTCCAAAGTTGGAACTTCATGGTTTTTGATGCCTGCCTTTATCTGTCGTGATTTAATTAACATAACTACTCAACATACTCGTCTTGATCCGCCTGATTCAAAACAATTTCACCGCGATTTTCCATCTCTCTGACATTTTCGACAATGTTGACCTGCGCTTCCTCTACTTCACGGAGACGCACTGGACCAAGATATTCAATTTCTTCCGCCAAAGATTCTGCGGCTTGCTGCGACATGTTATTGAATATCATTTCTTTCAAGTCATCTGAGACCACTTTTAAAGCCATGGCAAGGGACTTGGAATTAACGCTTTTGAGTATCTTCTGAATATCTTTATCCCGCAAGGTAGCTACATCTTCGAATACAAACATGAGATTCTTAATTTCTGTCGCCAGCTCCGGATCTTTTTGAATGAGTGTTTCCAAAATGTTGGTATCAACCCCGCGGCTTGCAGAGTTTAAAATCTCGGCCAATGCTTTCGCGCCGCCGCTTGCGCTCATCCGCGAACCGAAAGTTCCGCCCATTTGAGTCGTTAAAGCTTCCTCAATTTCCTGAAGCAGTTCGGGAGAAGTTTTACCCATGGTGGCAAGGCGGTAAGCGACCTCGCCCTGTAATTCTGTCGGCAGCTCGCTGATAATTCCCGCAGCTTGACCGTATTTCATATTTGCCAGAATCAAGGCAATGGTCTGCGGATGTTCTTTTTGTAAATAGTTTAGGAGCTCACCGGGATTTATCGACTGCAGCAATCTAAAACCGGTCACCTCTGTAGCAGACCTGACTTTTTTAATCAGCTTTTTAGCTCTTTCCAAACCATATGCGTTTTCGAGCATATCTTGAGCATAAGTCAAACCACCCTTGGTGACATACTTGTCCGCCAGCATCATTTCATAGTAATCCATGACTATCTGGCTGACGATTTCGGACGGCAGATTCTTTAGCTTAGCTATCTCAATTGTCACTCTCTCGACTTCATCTTCTGGAAGCAGCTTTAGCAGCGGTACCGATTTCTCCACGCCGATAGCAACGAGAAATACCGCGACTTTTTGAGGTCCTGTCAACTTTTTAGTGTCAAATTGCTGCATAGTAATTATTCTTCATCCCCATAAAGCCAATATTGTAAGATGCTTGCCGCCCTTCCTGGTTCCTTCTGAGCAAACTCGGTAACATCGTTGGTAATTTTTTCTTGCAGCTTTAATCTCTCTTTGGCCTCGTAAGATAATTTCTCATCGTAAAAATCCTCCGCCTCCTCTTCAGTCAGCATTCGCTGTTTTTTTTCAGACTCTAAACTGCTCAGAAGCTGGCTGCGCTGTTTTTTCATGTAATCGTCAAGTCCGAGCTTCTTAAAGAAGGAGCGCAGCATAAAAAGCAAAAGGACAGCTCCCAGTCCCATCAACCCGTTTTCTATAAGTTTATTGCGGTTCGCTTTTTGCTCAATCGACTCCAGTATCTCCTTTTCACGATTAACCGTTGTCCGATCAAAAGTCAGCTGGTTGACCACAATCTGATCATTTCGCTCAGCATTGAAACCGACCGCACTCTTGACTATTTCAGTAATCTTTTGAATTTCCTCAGCGGGACGAGGCGCATTAATTTCATTTCCGTCTTGATCAACTTGATCCACGCCATTTACAAATACAGCAATAGAGAGATGCTTTATATCCCCGATACTGCCTTCGTAATGCTCCGTAATCTTATTAAGCTCGTAGTTTGTAATCGAATTTTCGCGCTGGTAATGAGTTGTGTCGGTACTGCTCGAACGTTCTTCATTTCTCTCTTCGCTGAGCACAGCCGAATTTTCCGGATCCACTTTTTCTATAGTTCGTCTGATCTTCTCGAAGCCCAACGTAGCAGAAATCCGGATAATCGAGTTGTTCGCTCCAAGGACTTTATCCAACATTGACTGCGCTTTCTTGCTTAAATATTTCTCAACTTTTTGTTGAAGCTCATACTGACCTCGGCTCAGGCCAATCTCATCATCTTGGGATTCATTGTTGGTAAGGACATTGCCAAACGTATCAATGATAATGATGTTTTCCGATTTGAGACCTTCAACGCTGCCGGCGACCAGTTGCTGAATTCCCAAAACCTGCTGTCGCTCTAAAGCAGACCGCGATCTTAATTTAAGAATAACAGATGCGGTTACTTTCCTTTCCTCATCTTCAAATAAAACTCGTTCCGGGATCACTAAGTGAACCCGGCTTTGCGTCACTGCCTCGATTTGATTTATTGTATTTGACAGTTCGCCTTCAAGGGCTCGTTTTAGGTTTACTTTTTGCATGAAATCAGTGAGGCCCAAATTGTTCTTATCGAACAGCTCATAACCGACCGCGCCGCTGCTGATCATGTTTTTTCCGGCATATTTTATGCGCAGCTCGTAAACATCTTTTTTCGGAACCAGAACGGTTGTGCCGCCATCTTTCAATTCGTAGGGAATACCGTTGCCTTTTAAATCATCAAGAATCCGGGAGACGTCTGAAGCAGCCAAATTTGAGTACAACAGTCCGTACTCCGGCCGGTTGGCCCAGGCCAAAATAAGAAACATACAAATGACGGCAATCGCAGTGATAGCCGCAAAACCAATCTTTTGACTCGGCGTCAACTGGCTTAATATTTGTTTGATTTTTTGAATGATCGCACTATTCAATGAGTTTTCCTAAATTAGTTTAAACCGGCATCCGGTTAATTTCCTGGTAAGCCTCAAGAAGTTTGTTGCGCATTTCCATCATAAATTGAAAGCTGAGCTGGGCTTCCTGGCCCGCTGCCATGACTTCGTGGAGGTCTATATTTTTACCGGCGATAAAATCCTTTGTTGACTGCCCCGAAGCCTTTTGAAGTTCGTCAACTTGATTTATCATCGCCTTTAGAGTGTCTGCGAATTTAGGCGATTCGTTCTTTTTAAGCGGCTGACTATTTTGCTTCGCTATTTGACTTATCTGTTGTAAAACATCAATTTTTGGCATCTTTTCTGACCTTAAAATTAAACCTTAATATCAATAATTTGCCCCAATGGAGCGGTTTCTTTAGCTGCTTTTTTGTCCGGTTGATAAAACTTCAACATTGCCGCTTTTGCTTTTTCAACCGGGTCCGACAATGCCGCCTGATTCGTCTGTTTTAACTTCAGATGGCCGGCAGCTGGTGCTCTTCTACCACTTGTAAAAATCTGCTGCAAAGGCGACGGTTCGACTTTGCGGCTTTTTTGAACCGGTTTTGTTTTGCCCGCCGGTTCAGTCGGCTGAGTAAGTGTTGGAAATTGAACCGGTTTAATCTCAGCCATTATTCAGATCGTTAAATCTCCAGCGAACGCTTGGCCAAATTCTTTGTCGAATTCATCACCGTGATATTTGCTTCATAAGCTCGGCTCGCGGAAATCAGCTCCAACATTTCGTTTACCACATTGATTTCCGGGTAAGATACAAACCCTTCCTCATCGGCGTCAGGATGATTCGGTTCATAAATTTTTTTAAACTCGTCTATTTCTAACATTTCGGTTTTAATCCGGCTTCTGCCGTTCGGAGCAACTCCGGAGGCAGTGTAACCGGATTTGCTGATATGGTGTGCGCTGGAAGTCTGCAATTTCAATCTGGCCCTGTCAAAGGCTCTGGAAAAATGGACCGGCTGAGAAATCGCTTTTCTTGACAGAACTTTCCGTTTGTAAGGCGTGCCGTCCAATGTGCGTGTTGTGTTCGCGTTGGCAATATTTTCAGCGGTTGCTGAAAGCTGCCTTTTTTCAGCGCTCAGTCCTGCAGCGCTGATATTAAATGTTGAAAAAAAACCTCTAATTCCCATTTTTTACTCCTATCTCGAATGACCCCGAATAGCCGAACGAATCGATTCGTAAGCGCCACTCAATTTTCTTGTTGCAAACTCGAAGCGGATCTGGTTCTTGGCCAATTCCGCCATTTCCTGCTCCATGTTTACAATTTCATTTTGAGTTGAAATTTTTGGCTGGATATCCAGAACATCGCCGCCAATGGTCATGTGCCGGGAATCACTTTTCAAACCAACCGGTGCCTTCCTATACAGGGCCCGCTGCAACTCTTTTTCAAAATCCACTTTGTAAGGACGGTACCCTTTGGTTTCAACATTCGCGATATTTTCGGCGATTGCATTGTTTCTTGCCGAATACGCGCCAAGACTTTTTTTTAATAATGGCACCACAGCCATCTTACTTAAAGGATTGAATTCCATGGCAAACTCCTATCTTGTCGCGCTAGGTTAGGCAAGTAATATGCCAAATGTTAAAAATTTGAAAAGTAGAGTTTTAACTAAGAATCAAATTTTTCTAATTCTATATTTATTTAGGGTTTAGGACAAACTGAGATTGTTTAAAAGAAATCCAGGTGAGTACCAATTAATTCGTTGACATACAAATAGGAGTAGTAAAAACTTCGGGTGGTGTGGTAGTTTTTTCTAGAAGACAAATGACAACTTCTGACAGGAGCTTTGCTAAACCTTTGGGTTTAGTGAAGTTCCTTTAGCGTCTCGTTCTGTCTCAAATGCGGCAATCGGCTATCTGGAGCCATTCCTGCGGCAAGGAAAGATTGGAATGAAGTTAAGGAGAAAAAAAATGACCAGCTCGAAGAAAATAGATTTTTGGAGAGAGTTACTCAGAGTCACTTTCAAGTTCTAACCCGTACTGCAGAATCTTGGTCCTGAGTGTTTTGAGCGTAATGCCAAGAATTTCAGCGGTTTTGGTTTTGTGATAGTTGTGCCGTTTAAGCGTGCTGCTGATCAGGCGTTTTTCCATTTCATGAATAGATAAATCCTCGTTTAGATTTAACTGTAGTTTATTTTCCTGATTTGCGCCCGGCCAGTGGCTTGGCAAGTGTGCCATTTGGATTCGGCTGCCCTCGCGGCAGCTCAGTACGCTGCGCTGGATGACATTTTCCAATTCTCGAACATTCCCGGGCCAATTGTAGTTGAAAAAATGATCGATGACTTCCTCGTCCACTTCGGTGACATTCTTCGAATATTTCTCAGAATATTTTTTCAGGAAATGATCACACAAAAACGGGATATCGTCTTTGCGTTCGCGCAATGGCGGAATTCGTACGGAAATGACATCAAGACGGAAAAACAGATCCTGACGAAACTTTTCTTGCGCTATGGCTTGTTGCACATCGCTATTGGAAGTAGCGATGATGCGCACATCAGTTTCCCGAATCTGGGTGCTGCCCACCCTGGAAAATTCTCCTTCCTGCAAAACCCGCAAAAGCTTGGCCTGCAAATGTGTCGGCATTTCAGTGACTTCATCTAAAAGAAGCGTCCCCTCATGCGCCTCCTCAAAAACCCCCTTCACAGTCCGGATGGCTCCGGTAAAGGCGCCCTTTTCATGACCAAAGAGTTGGCTTTCGATCAGGTTTTCGGGGATCGAAGCACAGTTGAGTTTGATAAACGGTTTCGCTTTTCTCGCACTGTTATAATGAATCGCCGAGGCGATCAACTCTTTCCCGGTACCATTCTCGCTTTGAATAAAAACCGTAGCGTCGCTTTCAAAAGCAATTTCAAGCGACTCGGTAAGCTCTATAATTTTTTGATTTTCACCAATAAAACTTTCGAGTGAATATTTCTCTTTCAAGGCTCGCTTCAGACTGCTGTTTTCTTCCTCCAGATCCTTAGTCTTAAAATATTTTTCAAGGCAAAATTTGATTTCATCTAAAGAAAAGGGTTTGGTGATGTAATCGTACGCGCCTTTTTTCATGGCCTCGACAGCCTGGTCGATAGTGCCGAATGCAGTAATCATAACGACCGGTGTCGCGGGAGATACTTTTTTAACTTTCTCCAGAACCTCCATTCCGGAAATAGTCGGCATGCGAACGTCGGTAAGAACCATATCGAAGGATTGCCGGGAGAGCTGCTCCACTGCTGATTCTCCCTCGGTCACAAGCGTCGCATCAAAGTTCCACTTTTGCAGCGCCTCCTCGAGAGACGAACCGATAAGCGGCTCGTCGTCAACGATCATAATTCTTTTTTTGATGTTTGTCATCTGCCCCCGGGTAGGTTTATTGTAACAGTAACTCCGTGTTGATTTTCTTTCAAATAAATTTTACCCCCGTGTTTTTCAACAATCAGCCGGCTCGTTGGAAGTCCCATTCCCATGCCATTTGTTTTTGTTGTATAAAATGGATAGAAGGGTTTTTCCTCGTCATCTTCTGCAAGTCCCTGACCTTCATCAGAAATGCAAACAACCGTTTTATTCGTTCGCGGTCTTTCCACCAGTGCTATTTTTATCTCACCGCCCTCCGGCATAAACTCAACTGAATTTTGAAGAATATTTTGTAACCCCTGCAGCATCAAATGTGAATCAAGATTCAGGAAAGTTTCCTTCTTCGGCAAATGCAGGGAAAAGGCGTATTTGTCTTCATCGAATTTGAATTCCTCTTTAACGTTCTCAATCGCTCTGTGGATAATATCCGCAAAATTGCAATTCATGGTTTGCAGAACAACCGGCTTGCTGAAAACGATGAGATTCTCGACAATCGTGTCGATGCGATCAATACCTTGCAAAATTCCCCGGACGCTGCTTGACTGCCTGATTTCCTGATTGTCCGAAAGAAGGTGGACAAAATTAGCAATGCCGCCCAACGGGTTGCGAATTTCATGGGCCAGGTTGCCAGCCATCTCCTTCAGGTATTCCCGCGGCACGACTTGAGTATCCTGGTAAGCACCGAGCTGCTGCCACAACTTGCCGTAAGACTTTTGGATATCGCCAATCGATGAATTAAAATTTTCGAAACTTTTTTCTATTTCTGAAATGAGTGATTTTTCTTCCATGATAAGCCATTATTGTGTAACTGTAATGTTATCGACTGAAGATTAACTTCTCTTAACCCGTTTTCCTCTTGACAAAAATCTTATTTTTTAAGTTATTAAGAAAAGTTTCTTAGACAGAGATTTCTAATTAGAGAATGTAAAAAGGAGAATGAGAAAAATGGTGAGAAGATTAATCGCAATCAGTCTGGCTCTTTTGTGCCTTGCTCCCAGACTCTATGCACAGAATTTTCAAGTCGCCGTTAACTTTTTATTGGGCCAGCCACAAGACGAATTTAAAGAGAATGTCGAAGATTTAGGATTTGGCATCGGCGGCATGTTTGCCTTCCGTCCCGGTAACAGCCCGCTCATGATCGGAGTCGACGTCGAATACATGATTTACGGCAGTGAGACCCGTCAAGAGCCTTTTAGCCTCACCATCCCCGACGTCACGGTTGAAGTTGAAACGCGAAACAACATTTTGCTCACCCATGCATTGTTGCGCTTGCAAGGCAATAGCGGAATCTTTCGGCCCTATCTCGATGGGCTCATCGGCATGCATTACTTCTTTACAGAAACCAAAGTCCGTGATGAAGATGATTTTGTGGAAGAACCTATCGCCTCGTCAATCAACCAGCAAGATATCGCCTTCAGTTATGGCGCAGGGGGCGGAGTCATGTTCCTCGTGTATCAGAAACGGGAGGAGAGTTCCAGGTTGATAGAAGTGCTCATCGATTTTCGTGTACGCTATTCATTCGGCGGCGAGGCCACTTACCTCAAGAGAGGTTCAATCACCCGTGAAAACGGCACAGCCATCATTGACCCTTTACGGTCGCGCACGGACTTGCTGACGTATCAGCTCGGTGTGGTTTTCTCTTTCTAGAGCAACGTTCTGCAAATAGCGTAGTATTGAGGAAAGAAGTGTTCGGGTGTTAAAGGTGTTAATGGATTCAAGTATCTAGAATAAAACAACTTAGGAAGAAAAATCTTTAACACTCCTAACACCCAAACACATCACACCGACCCATTGCAATGTTATTTCGAAAACGCTCCACTTGAGTTGAGGTGAATTCCCTAAATATGAAGATCTCTATTTTCCAGGGTAATGTAGTTATTATCACAGGCGCATCCAGCGGCATCGGCCGCGAGCTCGCGATTCAACTTGCCAATCAGGGAGCAACCCTCGTAGTCGCAGCCCGCGACATCGAGCGCCTCGAAAATGTCTCGGCTCAGTGCAAGAATGGCAGTGACAAAGTTCTGGTCGTAAAAACGGACGTGGGCAAAGCTTCCGACTGCGAGAATCTAATCAAGTCCACGATCAAAGAATACGGACGGATCGATGCACTTATCAACAATGCGGGTTTTGCCATGCGGGCGGCATTCGAAGAGCTGCCCGATTTGACCCTGCTTGAAAATATCATGCAAGTGAATTATCTCGGCGGCGTTTATTGCACCTATTATGCGTTACCCTACCTAAAAAAGACCGGGGGACGTATCGTCGGAATTTCAAGTCTGGCAGGCAAAACCGGCGTACCAATGGTGAGCGGGTACGCGGCTAGTAAACACGCGATAGCTGGCTTTTTTGACTCGCTCAGAATGGAAGTCGAAGAGTATGGTATTAGCGTAACGATGATCTATCCCGGATTTGTGAAAACGGAAATCGCGGAAAGGGCTATCGGTCCGGACGGCAATCCTATCGGTGATAACAAAAAACGCCGAGCCGGAGTGATGACCGCGGAAACCTGCGCACGGATGATTATCGAAGCAACTGCAAAAAGAAAGCGTGAATTGGTTATGACGGCACAAGGGAAATTAGGCTTGTGGATTAAGCTGATTGCCCCGGGTCTTGTCGATCGAATAGCCCGCAAAGCCATGCCGAAAAGCCGCCAAAAAACCTAATAAAAAATGGAAATAAAACTTAGACAACTCCAAACAAACCGCGATTTTGAAGCTTGCGTTCAGTTGCAAAAAGAAACCTGGGGAGAGAATTTTTCCGAATGTGTGCCTCCGGCAATTTTGATGATTGGGCAAAAAATCGGGGGAGTATCTGCGGGCGCTTTCAATGCAAAAGATGAGATGGTAGGATTTGTATTTGGTTTAACCGGCATTAAAGATGACCACCTTGTGAACTGGTCACATATGCTGGCTGTTCGAAAAGACGTTCGGGGACAGGATATCGGCTGGAAACTGAAGCTGTATCAGCGAGAGCTGTTGTTGGAACGCGAAGTCGGGATTGTTTATTGGACTTATGATCCCCTGGTCGCAAAAAATGCCCACATCAATCTTAACAAGCTCGGGGCAAAAATTCAGGAGTACGTTCCGGATATGTATGGTGAAGATACCGGCAGTGATCTGCATCGCGGCCTCGGCATGGACAGGTTCATTGTTCGGTGGCCTATCAGGGACAAACGAGTTCAACAGGCAATTTCCGGAAAGCTGGAAAAGGTGGATGATAGCTTCATAAGGGTACCTTCGGTTAATACTGAACCCGGTGATAACAACCCAAATCCTGTTGAAAAAAAATTACCCGAAGTCGAAGCTGTACGTGTAGAAATTCCGTTAAATATTGAAACGATTCAGCAAAAAGATTTGCAGCTTGCCGGAAAATGGCGTGCAAATACCAGAAGAGCGTTCGTTTGGTATTTGGATAAAGGATACCAGGTAGAAAGTTTTTATCGAGAGAAGGAAAGTAATCGCTGTTTTTATGTGTTGAAATTGTAATGCAAGTGTCTCACTTGCGACCGCTTAATTGATGGCTACCAATAAACTACAACTACTACAAAAGAAACTTGCCGCACTATCAACCTAACCCGGACAAGCCCCGTGGGATACAGATCCAACGGGGCAAGCCGGAACCAAAAAAAGAAAATTAAAAGCGCACCCCGACGCGTCGGGGCAGAGAATACGCAAAGGTTTTCTTTGCGATGCTCTTTGCGCCTTCGCGTCTTTGCGTGAAATCATTGCTTTTTGGGATTTGAATTTCATTTCTTGCCAAAAAGCTTGTGCTCGAATGCTTTTATCGAGTATGGCAGAAAATTACTTGTCAGTTACTAAAATTATTGACAAGTTTCAAATATTTCTTTATTTCGAATCAAAGAGAGAACAGGGAGAGTCTTCGAAGCCTTTAATTAGAAACGAGTGTAACAAGAGGAATATACCATGGGAATAAACAAACAATATTCAGGCTACCAATCTTTTGATTTTTTAGAGAAAGGTAAAGATTATAAACCCTATGAGTTGATTCAGGGTCAATCACTATTTGCTCCCAATCTCGTCTCATTGTCTGAGGCGCAGGAAAAGCGAGTGAATGAGCTGGCCGAGAAACTCATTATGATTTCTTTGCATGAGCACCCGGTGCTTTTTCCAGCGGATATCACCGAAACAATGGCATATGGCCGACAGGTAAGAGTATGCACTGCATTTGAAGCGCTCAGCAATTCTTACTGGGACGCTATTTTCGATAACTTCATGGACGGCACTGCCCTCATCACTTCAAAAGCAGGGTGGAAGTGGTCAGATATAATATACGATCTGGGCATGAGAATGTGTGATCTGGCACACCAGGATTTTATCATCAAGTGTGAAAAGGTTGACGATATTTACCGGGCAAACCGCGAAGGGCGAATCGCCTTTGTGCCAGCTCTGGAAGGTGCCGCCATGATTGAAAATGAACTCGATCGCATCGAGATTCTTTATGGCTTCGGTGTGAGAGAGCTTGGTATTGCCTATAGCGAATCTAACTGTCTTGGCACCGGGCTCCGGGAACCAAAAGATGGAGGGCTCACTGTTTTCGGCCATCAGGCGGTTGAGAGGATGAATAAAATAGGCATGGCGATTGACTGTGCACACTGCAGTGACCAAACCAGCCTCGATGTAATTGCGGCCAGTACAAAGCCCATTTTTTTAACCCACACAGGTGCGCGAAGCTTGTGGAATATCAAACGGCTCGCACCCGATGAGGTGCTCAAAGCCTGCGCTGATAAGGGCGGTGTGATCGGCGTGGAGGCAGCCCCCCACACGACACTTACGAAAAATAATCCACTGCATAACATTGATTCTTTTATGGAGCATTTTGAATACATTAAGGATTTGGTTGGCATCGATCATGTTACCTTTGGCCCTGACACCCTCTATGGAGATCATGTTGGATTGCATCATGTCTTTGCAGAGACCTTGTCCATTGGTACTTCCCAACAAAGTAAAAAAGGTGCCGAAAAGGCGCCAACTTACGAGCAAGTTGAATATGTAAAGGGAATTGAGAATCCAACTGAAGACTCACACAATATTCTTCGCTGGCTTGTTAAACACGGCTATTCGGAAGCGGATATCGCAAAAGTTGTTGGCGAGAATGTTTTGCGCGTGTTGCAGGAGGTCTGGCAGTAGTCGCGAAACCTATGGGTGCGATAGGTAACTCAGGCCGATAGGCTGTAGCTTTTTAGGCTGCAGAAGGAACATGCGTTATTAAAAGTCATTGATGGTCATTGTGTCATTAAGCCAATGACAATAAGTGACTTAATGACAACTAAATGACAGACTCGAAGACAGATTTTTCGAGCCTTTGCAGGAGCACTTAATTAGGCAGGTTATTTAGGAATTACACTACTAGCTATAACTTTTCATTTCTTAATCCGGATTGGGAGGATGTGATTAACAAGTTAAAATTGCCCACCATATCCATATCGCTTATGATCATTTTCGTCGTGGGCGGTAGTATCGTTTTGCTACTCGATTGGCCAATGGGTCCTTTTCATTTGGATTGGGGCGTATGGTTGCTGGCCTATTTTGGGTATTTTTATCTCATCGCTGCGGCGCTGTTTTATGCCAAAAAGGGGCGCTGATGCTTACCTACACCACAATAATAATTCTTTATTTTTTCGGCATGCTGATGCTTGGATTTTGGTTTAACCGCCAGGTGAAGTCTAAAAAGGATTATTTCCTTGCAAAAGGCAAACTCGGTTCCGGCACTATTGGATTTTCTTATTCGGCAACGCAAATGAGTGGCAGTTCATACATGGGCGGTGTCGGCACAATTAAGATGTTGGGCTACAATTTCGTCCCTGGTGCGGTCGCCTCCGCGGCTGCGCCCTGGTTCACTTATATCCTGCTGGGTGGTCGGCTCCGAAAGGTTGCCAGCAAAATCAAAGCCATAACACTAGCAGATATCATTGGGGCGAGATACTATAGCAAATATGCCAGCCTCACCTGCACAATAATCATGCTGGTCGCCTTTGTTCCGTTAATAGCTGCGCAGCTTAAAGCAGCAGGTAATGTCTTCGAAGTTCTGTTAGGCATCCCCTATCTCACAGGATTGTTCATCTTTGGAGGCATCGTTATTGTCTATACTGTTTTGGGCGGTATGTATGCGGTTGCCTGGACGGATCTGATCCAGGGATTCATCATGATAGTCGGCTTTGCCATCCTGGTTCCGGTAGCTGTAAATGCTGCCGGTGGATTTGGAGTGATGCATCAGAAATTCGCCGAGATCAATCCCCAGGCAATCACATTTACCGGCAAAATGTCGCCGGGATGGGTGGTCTCTGCTTTTTTGGCGTGGGGATTTTTTCAAATCGGTGGGTCGCCAGCCTCTATCACCAGGTTTTTGATTCCGGATGACGATCAGACGCTCCGGAAGGCCATGGTCTATTCTATTGTTTTTCAAAGTTTTATCTATCTCTCTGCAACACTCATTGCCATCGCCGGTGCTGTCCTCCTACCCAATCTTGAGCAAGCAGATCTAACCGTGCCAATTTTGATCCGACAATTTTTGCCACCCGTATTGGGCGGTATTATTATCGCTGCTGTACTGGGTGCTGTTATGTCGACTGTCGATTCCGTTTTGCTTTTGGCAGGCTCTCTTGTTGTTGAAAATATCTATGGTCAATTCAGCAACCGTGAAATCGACGGAGATAAGGGCCTTTCCATTGCGCGCTATGTTACTTTTGCAATTGGCTTGCTTGCCCTGCTGGTAGCAATAAAGCCTCCCGCTGCAATACTTTGGATCGTAACCATGGCCTTTAGCCTTATGGCATCAGCATTCACCTTTCCCTTTCTGCTGGGGCTCTGGTGGCCGGGAGCAACGCGGGCGGCAGGCATTGCCGGCATGATCTGTGGCGCCGTCAGTTGTGTGATATGGTATGTCCTTGGCTACATGCAGTACCAATCCTTTAGCAACTGGATCGGCGGCATTTGGCCGGTACTTTTTGGGGCGAGCGTCTCATTGTTAGTCATTGTTATCGTTAGTAAATTTTCAATGCCGCCGCCAAAGGATGTTATGAAAGTATTCTTTGAGGAGTGAGCAATTTAAAAGTCTGGAACGTCACAATAGCAATAATTAAATGAAGGCAGCTGGACAGGGCCTTTGAGATTTGCTGGTTTTTCCTTTCAGCATCATTTTGTGATTGCATCCGAATCTGGTTTCCTGGTGAACAACCACCACATCAGTTCAAAGGAGTACAAAATACCATCCCTTTGAGGTCTGGAAAGAAGTGCCACGCGCGCGGGTGCCCTTGACAAACTAAAACAAAAATCCGTGTGGCACGTGCCTTCAGGCCGTGCTCATCCGGATGTAACCAACAGGTTAAAGTCAAATTAATGACAACTCACCCCAATACGGAACAAAGAAAAAAATTAACACGTTACGATATCTCGGGCCATGCTCATGAACTGACTTTTTCCTGTTATCATCGTTTTCATTATTTGAACGACCCCATATGTTGCACCCTATTTATTGGCGAACTTTCTCAAGCAAGAGAACATTTTTTATTTCGATTGTGGGCCTATGTGCTCATGCCCAATCATGTTCATCTATTTATTTACCCTACACAGAATGAATACAACATAGCTGCT
>JADFPY010000039.1 GCA_022562085.1 candidate division KSB1 bacterium
CTCGCTTAGGTGTGTTCCCCAGGTGCATGGGGCGTGCAAAGATGCGTATAATTATGTCAGAAAGATTGTAGAGCGTGAGATTAGGGCAGTTACTGATAATCCGCTTATCTTTGCCAAAAAAGACAGCCCGGGGTATGAGGTCAAAAGCGGTGGTAACTTCCACGGTGAGCCCCTGGCAATGGCTATGGACTTTTTAGCTATCGCTTTAACTGAAATTGGCAGTATTTCAGACCGGCGTGTATTCAGACTCTTAAGTCCGCGCATGAGTTTTGGCCTGACTCGTAATTTGGCGGGCGGGGAACCGGGCTTAAATTCCGGTTTCATGATGGTGCAATATACCGGCGCCCAATTGGTTTCTGAAAACAAAATTCTGTCGCACCCTGCCAGTGTGGATTCGATTCCGACTTCCGATAATCAAGAGGACCATGTGAGCATGGGGCAGACTGCGGCACGGAAGGCGCGTCGAATTGCTAAAAATACCCGCTACCTGATCGCTATTGAATATCTTTGTGCCTGGCAAGGCATTCATCTCAGTGCCACGCACAAGTCTGTTAACTTAGATGAATTTCCTCTGGGGAACGGTACCCGAGCAGCGTTCGATTTTCTAAATAGTACAAAAGATCCAAACTCCAAAATTGAACGATCTTTTTTCCAGTTAATGGATCAGGACGAATATCTCAAGACTAAAATCGAAATAATGCGCGAAATTAGCGCCAATGGTGATATTCTAAAAGCAGTTGAAAGAACTATTGAGTTGGTAGTTTAGCCCACAATTCATTCCCAAAAAAAATATTCCTGATTTACATTTGGTGCCACTTTGTAATTGATAAACTAAGATACGATACTTTTTTTAAGAAAAAAATGCCAGGAACAAAACCAAGCTTACCCAAAGGAACTCGCGACTTTTTACCTCAACAAATGGTGCAGAGGCAATATGTAATCAATACAGTAAAAACCATTTTTGAAAGGTACGGCTACGAGCCCCTTGAAACTCCTTCCATCGAAAAGTTAGATGTGCTTTCCGGAAAGTATGGCGAGGAGGGAGAAAATCTGCTTTTCAAAGTTCTGAAAAGGGGAACGGGATTGGAGGATTTGCAGCGCGGCTCAAAGGAATTTGTTGTCAAAAAACAGAGTGAACTGGTCGATGAGGCACTCCGTTATGATTTAACGGTTCCTTTGAGTCGAGTCATCGCAATGCATCAGGATAAAATTTCTCTGCCTTTTAAGCGCTACCAAATTCAACCTGTGTGGCGAGCTGATCGTCCGCAGCGTGGCAGGTATCGGGAGTTTTACCAGTGCGATGTGGACACAGTGGGGAGTGAATCCATGCTGGCTGATGCAGAGGTTATTGCCATTATAAATGATGTCCTGGAAAGCTTGGGTTTTGATAAATTCAAAATTCGAATCAACAACCGCAAGATTTTAGACGGCATTTTAGCGCATGCCGGAGTTGATTCTGAAAAGGCCGCATCCGTTTTAATTGCAATTGATAAGCTGGATAAAATTGGCATAGATGGGGTTAGAAGCGAATTTGAAAAAAGAGGCATGTCTGAAGATTCTATAAAAAAAATTCTTACGGTTTTGGAAATATCGGGTGCGCCAAAAGAGGTCTTATCCACACTTTCCAAGACTATTTCTCAAAATGCGACTTTGGATGAAGGTACCGATGAGCTGCAGCAAATCGTAAATTATCTTTCTGATTTAGGGGTGCCGCAAAATAGATGTAAAATAGATCTCTATTTAGCCAGGGGATTGGGATATTACACGGGGCCAATTTATGAAACCGTCGTTGAAGAACCGAAAATCGGCAGCCTATCAGGCGGAGGCCGGTACGACCACCTAATAGGTATGTTTCTAGGGAGAGAGATCCCTGCTACCGGAACTTCCTTTGGCATTGAACGAATTATTGACGTTATGGCCGAGCTTGGTATGTTCCCTGTCTCACAAACAAAGATCGCAATTCTCGTGACTCTGTTTGACAGTTCAACACTTGGTGGAAGTTTAAATTTTACTCAAGAATTAAGAAAGGCGGGCATTAATGCGGAGATTTTTTTGAACTTAGCCAAATTTAAAAAGCAGCTATCTTACGCCAATAAAAAAGGCATTCCTTTTGTGGCGATTATCGGTCCGGATGAATTGATTGAAAATAGTGTTACTATAAAAAATATGATAAGCGGCGAACAGAAAACATTCGAGAGAAGAGAAGCGGTGGAATATCTAAAAAAGCAAGAAAAAGTTGTTAGGTGTTGAAACTGAAACCTCAAATGGGAGTTAGTAAATAAAAAAAGGGACTGGCCGCAGGTGCAGTGATGGATGCATTTGTCCAGTCCCCGTTGTGCTTTGATCTCCTCTAAGATGCTATGCCTGAAGAAGGGTGCGGAGACCAAAAATAAAAATTACAGAAATCCTTTTCCCGATTATCTCAAAACGCAATCTAAATTTAAAAAACGGAATCTCAGAAAGGCTTGATTGGAGGCATCCTGCCGCGCTCTCTTACTGTTCCCACCTCGTTTGCAAATAAAATGCCAAATAATTTCGACACTGTAAAGGGTGCATAAACCATTAATATTTCAAAAGATGGGATTTTGGATCCAGGTCGATAAATTTAAAAATGGGTGCGTGATTTTGAAACAGATGTGCAGTTTTGAAACAGGCATCCAAAAATTAAAATTACTGGATAGGAAATTTATTCCTCGGGTTTTTGAGCTTCCAATTCAGCAGTTATTTTTGTGAAAATATCGACCCACAATTCCGGATTGCTGCGATAGTATTCAATGTTTTGGTCAAACGTCTCCCGGGAAACTTTATATTTTAACAACGCGTTGTTGAGGTGAGATAAGGAATCTTGTTCAGCTGGATTTAAAGTTTGGATAACTGCTTCTGCATAAATTTTAGCAAACAGATCTGGCTCGAGGCGTTCGGGCAGCGGCTCGTCATTGCACCCGATAAAAAGGGTGAAAATCGTCAAAATAAGTTTAGTTGAATTCAATTAAGCCTTTAATTCTACTGGTATTATGTTATTAGTAAGCGCTCCTAAATATATGAAAACATTGAATGACAGTCAATAAAATATTCTTGACTTTTTAGCTATTATTTGATATTTTGATGTGGAATAAAAACCCCAGCGAGACCTTAATTTGCCTATAAAAGCAAAAAAACAAAAAGTCCAATATTGCTGCCAATCCTGTGGCGCGATTTCTCCCCGTTGGATGGGGCGGTGCAATGAATGCAATTCGTGGAACAGTTTTATCGAAGAGGTGGTTCAGTCTTCTATAAATCGAAAAAATGCAAGCCAAAAAGGTAACGGAGCGCCGATCTCTCTGTCGGAAATCAGTTTTAATCAGGAAGATAGGACCACCGTTGGCAGCCAGGAATTTAACCGGGTGCTTGGGGGAGGGATTGTACCGGGTTCAGTGATTTTAATTGGCGGCGATCCGGGGATTGGTAAGTCCACTTTGATGCTGCAAGAAGCCGTTAACCTTGCCAGGCAAGAACTTCCTGTTTTATATGTTACCGGCGAGGAATCTGCGCAGCAAACCAAGCTGAGAGCCCAGCGGCTTGGCTTGGATTCAGAGTTTTTGTTCGTTTTGCCAGAAACCGATTTAAACAACGTCTGCGGTGCAATTGAAAAACTCAATCCGAGTTTGGTCATTGTTGATTCAATTCAAACTGTATTTCAGCCTGCTTATGAAAGCTCGCCGGGAAGTATCAGCCAGGTTCGGGAATGCGCTTTAGAATTTTCTAATATCGCAAAAAAGAAAAATATCGCATTTTTCCTGATTGGGCATGTGACGAAAGAAGGGTATTTAGCCGGTCCGAAAGTTTTAGAACACATGGTCGATGTTGTCCTGCATTTTGAAGGCGACCGCGACCATTTCTATCGTATCCTCCGTTCGGAAAAAAACCGCTTTGGCTCGACCCGCGAAATCGCTGTCTTTGAAATGACGGAGAGCGGTTTGAAAGAAGTAGCGAATCCTTCCGCTCTATTTTTGGCGCAAAGGAAAAAGAACATTTCCGGATCTTCGGTTATCTGCACGGTTGCAGGCACCCGGCCTTTGCTTGTCGAGATTCAGGCGCTGGCGACCGCTACAAACTATGGCTTGCCGCAAAGGACAGCGACAGGAATTGACCCTAAAAGATTATCTTTACTTTTGGCAGTTCTCGAAAAGCGTGTCGGTCTCGGTTTAGGATCCTATGACGTGTTTGTAAATGCGGCCGGCGGTGTTCGCATCGATGAGCCGTCCGCAGATTTGGGAATCTTGGTCTCAATTGCGTCTAGTTTTAAAGAACAGGTCGTCAATCCGCAGGCCGTGATTATCGGCGAAGTTGGACTGGGAGGCGAGATTCGCGCGGTTCCCCAAATTGAAAAAAGAATTGACGAAGCCTCGAAGCTGGGATTCAAGACTGCTGTCATTCCCAAAGTTAACATTCAAGGGTTGGAAGAGACGAGTTCTTTGAAATTTATTCCGGTTGATACGGTTGAAGATGCATTGGAAGGTGTTTTGGTTTGACCTTAGATTTCCAAGTGGTACATCAAGATAAGACCAGCAAAGCTAGACTAGGGCGTATTAGCACGGCTCACGGAGAAATCCAGACTCCAGTGTTTATGCCGGTAGGAACGCAGGGCACAGTCAAAAGTCTTTCTCCGCGGGAGCTAGTTGATGTCGGAAGCCAGATCATTCTCGGCAATACCTACCATCTTTATTTACGGCCCGGTCATGAAATAATCGAAAGGGCAGGGGGACTGCACAAATTTTCCAGTTGGGAAAAACCGATTTTGACGGACAGCGGTGGATATCAGGTTTATAGTCTGTCGGATTTATGCAAAATCACCGACGAGGGGGCCACTTTCCAGTCACATCACGACGGCTCTTATCATGAATTAACCCCGGAACGGGCAATTGAAATTCAGATGAGCTTAGGCTCAGACATCATGATGGTATTGGACGAATGTCCGCCTTATCCGAGCCCGGAAAGTTACCTAGCCGAGTCCGTCGAAAGGACAAAAAAATGGGCGCAGCGCTGTCTGGTAAAATGGCAAAACTCTGAACCGAAATTTGGGTATAAGCAGTCACTCTTTGCAATCGTTCAAGGAAGCACCGATGCCAAATTACGGAAAGTTAGTGCCGAGCCTCTCATCGAAATGGATTTTCCGGGATATGCAATTGGCGGCCTGTCAATCGGAGAACCAAAACCAATTTTGTTTGAAATGGTAGCCGTCTGCACGGATATTTTACCTGAAAATAAGCCGCGTTATTTGATGGGAATGGGCAAGCCCGAAGACTTAGTCGAAGGCGTCTCATTGGGCGTTGACATGTTTGACTGCGTGATTCCGACAAGGAACGGTCGGAAAGGGCAGTTTTTCACATGGACCGGTACAATTAACGTTAGAAATGAAGCTTATAAGGAGGATTTTCTTCCTGTTGACGAAACTTGTAAATGTTATACATGTTTAAACTTCTCAAGAGCCTATCTGCGGCACTTGTTTCATAGTGCTGAATTGCTTGGTTTAAGGCTGGGAAGCCTACATAATTTATATTTTTATCACCAGTTAACTCAACAAATGAGGCAAAGCATTGAGAGCAATAATTTTAATTCGTGGAAACAAGATTTTTTAAATCACTATAAATTTTCTTCGGAAGTTAATAAAGAAGAAAACTAATTTCAAGATTGGAGGATGGAGTGAATTTACTACTTTCAGTTGTATTGCTTCAAAATGGAGGCGGCATGGGTGGACTTATTGTTCCCATGGTGTTGATTTTCGCAGTCATGTATTTCTTGATTTTTAGGCCGCAAGCCAAAAAACAAAAGCAGCAACAAGCCATGATAAGTGCTCTACAAAAAGGCGACAAAGTTGTTACTTCGGGCGGTATTTATGGTACAATCGTCGGGATTAAAGAAAATGAAAAGACGCTTCTTATAGAAATTGCCGAGAAAATCAAAATAAAAATCACCCGCTCCTCAATCGCCCGAAAAGTAGAATAGTTGCAATGGCGTTGCGCTATATCGTAAAGTATGGTCATCCGGTTTTAAGGCTTAAGGCCAGGGAAATTAAAAAAATTGGCGACTCGATCCGCGACCTGGCCGAAGATATGATTGAAACCATGGAGGCCGCTGAAGGCATTGGTTTGGCGGCCCCGCAAATTGCCGAGCCGATCACTTTGCTTGTGATCAATTCCGGTCTGATTGAAGAAGATGCACCTTCAAAAGCGTACATCAATCCGGTAATTCTCGCGGAAGAAGGTACCTTTAACATGGAAGAGGGGTGTTTAAGTATCCCGGATATCCGTGAGGACGTTGTCAGGCCTGAGAAAATTAAGATAAAATACCAGGATCTGGATGGCCTGGAACATGAAGAAGAGTGCAGCGGAATGCTGGCCCGTGTTCTTCAGCATGAAGTCGACCACCTCAATGGTGTTTTATTTATCGATCGGATCAGCCAAATCAAACGAAAACTGCTGTCAAAAAAGCTAAAAGCCATAGTCGCACAAAGTAAAGAGGAGGCTGCTGTACCCTAAGGAAACTATGAAAATTCTTTTCATGGGAACGCCGGAGTTTGCAGTTCCCAGTTTAACATCAATCTATGAGAGCACGCATGAGTTAGTTGGGGTCGTGACTGCCCCGGATAAGCCGGTTGGCCGGGGATTGAAAATTAAGCCGTCTCCTATAAAACAAAAAGCTCTGGAATTTGACCTCCTGTTATTTCAACCAATCGATTTAAAAGATTCTGAATTTAGTCCGGAAATCAGGAAGTTGAATCCCGACTTATTTGTAGTGGTTGCTTTCCGCATTTTACCTCCCGAAGTTTTCGAGCTTCCGCCGCAAGGCACGATTAATCTGCATTCGTCACTCTTACCCAAATATCGCGGCGCAGCACCGATTAATTGGGCTATCATAAATGGTGAAAAAGAAACCGGCGTAACCACCATCATGATACAGCAAAAAGTTGATACGGGCGATATTATTTTGCAGAAAAAAGTACAAATTGGCGATGATGAAACCGCTGGAGAATTACATGACAAACTGGCCAATTTGGGCGCTGAGCTACTTCTCGAATCTATAAACCTAATTGCAGCCGGGAACGCGTCTCCAAAAATCCAAACCGGTACAGGGACCAAAGCGCCTAAGCTAACAAAAGAGCTTGGCCTTATCAATTGGGATGAGCCTAGCGGACAAATTCGCAATTTGATCAGAGGGTTGAATCCCTACCCAGGGGCTTATACTTTTCTTAATAGCAAGTTGATAAAGCTATTTCGCGCACAGCTAATAGAGAATTCAAACTCTGACCAGCGGCCGGGTGAGATAACCGGTGTTGATCCAAAAAATGGACTGATTCAAATTGCAACCGGTTCTGGGAATCTTCAAGTCACGGAGCTTCAACCGGAAGGTAAACGTCGATTGACTGCCGCTGAGTATTTAAAGGGCTATCAATTAAAAGTAGGTGACAAATTTGGCCCAAAGTAGCCTATCCGCTCGCAAGACCTCCGTCGAATTGCTGGAACGCATTTGCACGAACGGGGAATATTCAAGCGAGGTTATCCAGGCCGAACTTCAAAAATCAAACTTGTCTCAAAAGGACAAGTCTCTGGTTTTGGAACTGGTTAACGGGACGCTTCGCTGGCAAGGACAATTGGATTGGATTTTATCGCAGTATTTTCACGGCAACTTTGAAAAGAGCCCCCATATGTTAAAAAGGATTCTTGAGGTCAGTTTGTATCAAATTCGATTCTTAGACAAGGTTCCCGAGTATGCCGCGGTTTCTGAAGGCGTTCAAATTGCTAAAAATGCTGGAGGTCAGCGTTGGGGCAAACTTGTCAACGCTGTCCTGAGAAATTACCAGAGAAGCAGCAATTCGATAAAGTTTCCTACCGTTGAAAGCGATCCTGTTTTAGCCATATCAATTCGGCATTCACATCCCAAATGGTTGGTGCAGCGATGGTTGGAGCGCTATGGTTTAGAAAGAACGATTCAATTTTGTGAGCATAACAATCGCCGACACGAAATTACGCTACGCACTAACTTAAAAAAAATATCACGCCAATCCCTTTTGAAAGAACTGGAAGCAAGCGGTATTCAGGCGCAACCTTCAAAATATTTTGATGACTTCATAAAAATTTCGAAACCCCAAGAGTTGACTAAATTAAGGCTTTTTAAAGAGGGATTTTTTGCAATTCAGGACGAAAGTACCGCCTTAGCCACTCAACTTTTGGCTCTAAAAGACGGCGACACCGTGTTGGATATGTGTGCCGCGCCAGGTGGTAAAACGTGTCATATCGCACAACTGGTGGGAGGAGAAGGTAAAGTGACCGCAGTTGATATCAAATCCAACCGGCTTAATTTATTAAAAGAGAATGCAACTCGCCTGGGGGTAAAGTCCATTCAGGCGTTGGTCGGGAATGCCGCAGAAATAGACCTGCCAAAGGTTGATAAAATACTATTGGATGCACCTTGTTCCGGTTTAGGTGTGTTGTCGAAACGAGCAGATCTGCGCTGGAAGCGTAAACAACACGATATCCTCAACATCCGTAAAATTCAAAAAAAATTACTGAAAAATGCCGCCCGGTTGTTGAAACAGAAAGGTACTTTGGTTTACAGCACATGCACACTTGAACCCGAAGAAAATGAAGAGTTAATAGAGGAATTTCTAAAAGAGCACGCTGAATTTAGAATTGGGCTCGATTCAGAGTCCCTGCATAAAACTTTTTCAACGCCTAAAGGATATTGGACTTCAGTACCATATGAGCATAAAATGGACGGTGTTTTTGCTGTCAAGCTGATTAAATCAAATTAAAATCGAAGGGATCTAAGTATGGCAATAAAAGGAACCTTGCAAAACGTTTTTACTCGAAAAAGACTCGTTCTTTTAGGAACCTATTTCATAATGTTGGTTCTTGCGGTTATCCTATTGGATCAATTTGCCATGCCTTGGTACACAAAACACGGAGAAGCGCTGGCGGTCCCAAACGTGATTGCTCAGCGATTTGAAGATGCAAAGGAATTACTGGAGTTGCAGGGCCTTGACGTCGTTAAAGCAGGAGAAAAAAACAACGCCCATCTACCTTTCGGGTACGTTGTCGAACAAAACCCGCTTCCGAACAGATTGGTTAAAATGGGGCGGCGTGTTTACTTGACGATTAGTACAGGCGAACGTAAATTTCAAATGCCTAATTTTATTGGCCTTTCTGAAACAAACGCAAGAGAACGCTTGAAAAGTTACAGTCTTCTTTTGGAAGATATTGTGTATAGATACAGCGCTGAAGAGCCACGGGATGTTGTGATGGCTCAATCAAAGGATCACGGAACCCTGGTGAAAGTGGGTACTCCCATCGAAATTACCGTTAGTTTAGGCGAGCCAACTGAAAATGTGATCGTTCCGTCGTTACTGGGCAAAACTTTTAATGTTGCTAAAAGAGAGCTTCAAAAGGCCGGTTTAGTGGTGGGCAACATTACCTATAAAATAAATAATGACTATATACCTAATTCCGTGCTGTTTCAATCATTGGAAGCTGAAACTGAGGCAGCCCATGGCGATACTGTCGATTTATTGATCACAAGATTTAAGCAAGAATGAGTGCTCAGCTTTTTATTAATACAATATAAACTAAAAAAATATGTGCCTAATTGCTTGACAAAAATTAATTTATTAATTATATTTTACAAGTTACAAAAAACTCGAGGAGGAAGAAATACTATGGCTATAGGCACGGTTAAATGGTTTAATGATCACAAGGGTTATGGTTTCATTGAGCAAGATGATGGTGAAGATGTTTTCGTACACTTTTCAGTCATAGAAATGGACGGCTACAAAACATTACAGGAGGGAATAAAGGTCGAATTTGACTGCATAACAGGCGAAAAAGGGCTTCAAGCAACTAAAGTGGTTAAACCATCGTAAAAGTTCTTTTAAAACCATCGTATGGAGCTGTGAATTCAAAACCCCGATAAATGAGTCGGGGTTTTGCTGATTATGACCACCATTTTGGGAGCATGCATTGTGAAAATAACAAAAAAAGATATTGATAAAATTGCAAATGCTCTTGGCGTTGAAGCGAAGCTTTGGGGAAACAACTATCGTTTGATTGTCGAAAATAAAGAAGACGGGCGGAAAATTTCACTCGAAATTTACCCGAATATTCCAATCGGCAGCAAAAAAGGCAACTTAATTAGTGTGTATACACAAAGCGCCCATTTGCAACTCCACTTTTGCTCGGGCTACGTAGTGAGTAACATGCTCGGTGAAGTAACATTTATCGGTGAACACCATGGACAACTTTCCGGACTCATTATTGAGAAGGAGGCGGGATGTTCGCTTTACGCAAATGTTGATTCCAGTCTGTTATCAGGGGATTTCACAAAATTAGGCCCCGAAGTCATGCTTTCTGGAATTGCGCTTTCGCTTACGGAAGGACTTTTACCCGGCGCAAAATAGCACCAAAAATGGAAGACTACTTACAGGAGTTTCTGAATTTTCTTCGCATAGAAAAGAACGCAGCAACCAATACTATCTTATCCTACCAAAATGATTTGATTCGTTATTTAAATTTTCTCAAAAATAAAGAGTTAGATGATTTTTCAACAATTCGTCCATCCGATGTCCTTGCTTTAATTCACTTATTGAATGAAATGGGCCTTTCCCCGGCCAGCAACGCCAGAAATCTCTCCGCCATAAAAATGTTTCACCGGTTTTTAGTCAGTGAGGACTATTTCAAAAACGATCCTACGGTTAACATTAGTTTCCCGAAACAAGCCAGTACATTGCCAAAAACCTTGAATCAAATGGAAGTCGAAAAGATTCTTGAACAGCCGGACTGTGACAATCCAAAAGGACTCCGCGACAGGGCCATGCTGGAATTCTTATATGCGGCAGGACTTAGAGTGTCTGAACTGCTCTCGGTTCAATTATCCGATTTATTTTTTTCGGATGGATTTATCCGAATCGTTGGCAAGGGTAGAAAGGAACGAATTATACCAATCGGAGAGCAGGCAATTTATTATACTAACCGTTATCTGGAAAATGTCAGGTCTCTAATTGCCAGGGCGGGCAAGAGTCGTAATTTTGTGTTTTTAAATTGGCGCGGTAGACCCTTAACGAGGATGGGTTTCTGGAAAATTCTAAGAGGGTATTGGGTTGCTTCCGGAATCAAGAAAAAGGTTTCGCCACATACATTTCGGCACTCCTTTGCGACCCATCTCATTGAAGGAGGTGCCGATCTTCGGGCTGTTCAGGAAATGCTGGGACACGCTGATATTTCCACGACGCAAATATACACACATTTAGATCGCGAATATTTAAAAGAAGTGCACCGGAGTTTTCATCCACGGGAAAAATATGGCAGGACTCATTTAAAAGAATTTGCTTAAACGTAAACACATTTATTGAAAAAGCACATTAAAACGGACCCTAAAAAAACCACCACGGAATTGAAATTAAATCACTATTTAGTGAGCCTCATTTCTATTAAGCGAAGCATTTAAATTAATGGACCGAAAATCATCGTTTAAAACTGAATCAAATATTGAAGTCAAGCGAATCTATGGTGAGCATGACCACTCGGAAAAATCTGCCGACCCGGGAGATGCGGGCAAGTATCCTTTTACGCGCGGTATCTACCCAAGCATGTATCGCGGCCGCTTTTGGACCATGCGCCAATACAGCGGGTATGCAACCGCGAAAGAAACGAATGAGCGCTATCGTTACCTTCTCGACCGCGGCCAAACCGGACTTTCCACCGCTTTTGACCTGCCAACTCAGATGGGCTATAACTCCGATCACCCAATGGCGGAAGGGGAGGTAGGTAAAGCCGGCGTGGCCATTGACAGCCTCGAAGATATGGAAGTATTATTCAACGGAATTCCCCTGGAGAAAATAACCACCTCAATGACCATTAATTCGACGGCTGCTATTCTCTTGGCGCTTTATGTAGCGGTCGCTAAAAAACAGGGCGCAGATTTGAAAAAGATCGGCGGGACCACTCAGAACGATATTTTGAAAGAGTACATCGCCCGGGCGACTTATATTTACCCTCCCGAAACCTCTTTGCGTTTGGTTACTGATATTTTTGAGTACTGCAACAGGAATCTTCCCCGCTGGAACACCATTTCGATCAGCGGCTATCATATTCGCGAAGCCGGTTCCAACGCGGTGCAGGAGCTGGCTTTTACCTTTGCAAACGCCATTGCTTATGTTTCTGCTGCTTTGGAAAAGGGCTTAAATATTGATCAATTTGCCGCGCGACTGTCATTCTTTTTTGCCTGCCACAATAATTTTTTTGAAGAGATTGCCAAGTTTCGGGTGGCACGAACGGTTTGGGCGAAGATCATGAAAGAACGGTTTGGGGCGCAAAATCCAAAGAGTACAATGCTGCGTTTTCACACACAAACGGCTGGTTCAACTCTAACCGCCCAGCAACCGGACAACAATGTCGTTAGAGTTACCATGCAGGCTTTGGCGGCGGTTTTAGGTGGAACGCAATCTTTGCATACTAACTCCAAAGATGAGGCACTGTCTTTGCCCACGGAAGAAGCTGCGCGCATCGCGCTTCGAACACAGCAAATCATCGCTCATGAATCCGGTGTTGCCGATACCGCCGATCCTTTGGGCGGGTCTTATTTCATGGAAAATTTAACCCGTGAAATCGAAACGCGCGTTTGGGAATATTTAGATAAAATCGATGCAATGGGTGGCGCCCTGAAAGCAATTGAGAATAAATTTTTTCAAAGTGAAATCATCCAAACAGCTTATGAATACCAGAACGCAATTGAGTCAAAAGAAAAAATTATTATCGGAGTAAATGACTTTAGAGAGGACGAAAAAGAGCAACCCGCCATTTTAAAAGTCGACCCGGCGCTTCGCGACAAAAAAATGAAACAACTTCAACAACTCAGAGATAAGAGAGACAGCGCTATAGTGGGCAAATTACTGGAGCAGCTAAAAACAAACGCCAGAGGTTCAACCAATCTACTGCCGACGATTGTTGAATGTGTTGAGGCTTATGCCACATTGGGTGAAATTTCGGATGCTTTGAGAGTAGTTTTTGGAACGTATAAAGAAACCTAGTAAAAAATGTTAAACAAGCCAATTCTAGCGGAAGACTTAGAAAACAAGATCCACACAAAGCTAATTGCAAAAAAAATCTTTGCTTTCGAAACGCTCAGCTCAACCAATGACTTTGCAAAAAGGTTGGCGCAAAACGGTGAGCGCGGCGGAACCTTGATATTAACAAATGAGCAAACAAAAGGGCGGGGAAGACAGGGGAGGAGCTGGTATGCCCCTGCTAATTCGGGATTGTGGTTCTCGATTATTTTGGAACCAACCCAGTCTGCGGACAAGTTTGGAGTCGTTTCTCTTTTAGCTGCGGTCGCTCTTGCAAAAACAATTGAACAGAAGACCTCTCTCAAACCAGCTCTTAAATGGCCAAATGACGTTTTAATAGACTCGAAGAAAGTGAGCGGCATTTTGCTTGAAAGTCAATTTTCAAATAACCGGAACGCCTCGCTGATTTTGGGAATTGGGGTAAATGTAAACCAAAAAGAAATTGATTTCCCAGAGCCGATCCGTCAGACCGCGACCTCTTTACGAGAGCAGATAAAGCATGAGATTGACCGAGTGGGTTTGTTGATAGAGTTATTGCACGACCTGGAGCATTTTTATTTTGAATTCAATAATGGGAATTCTAATTTAATTATTAATACTTGGAAGGAACGATGCCCGTTTCTTGATAAGTACATCTCGGTAAAACAGAACGGCGATGAGATAGAGGGGAGGTTTGAAAACTTGGATGAATACGGCAGAATGGGTCTACGGCTGGCTAGCGGCGAAATCAAACATCTCAGCGCGGGGGAGCCAAACTTAATACAAAGGGAAGAATCATGCTATTCGTAATCGATATCGGCAATACTCATGTGACTGCAGGCGTTTATTCCAAAGAGAAATTGTTAGCACATTGGCGCATTTCGAGCGGCGTAAACAGAACAGCGGATGAATTGTGGGTTATGCTCAAAATGCTGTTCCAAAGTGAAGGGTTACAATTTGAAAAAGTGACCGGTTGTGCGATTTCATCTGTAGTGCCTGATCGAACGCATACTTTTATATCCATGGTGGAGGAGAATTTTAAAATTTCTCCGGTCATTGTTAGTGCCGATTCAAATTCAGGTTTGAAAATTCTCTACCATGATCCCAGTTCTGTTGGCCCCGATAGAATCTGCAGCTCGATTGCAGGTTTTGATGAGTTTGGCGGTCCGTTAATTATTGTAGACTTTGGTACAGCCACGACTTTTGATGTTGTTTCTAAAAATGCTGAATATTTAGGTGGAGTCATTGCTCCGGGATTGGAGTCTTCCTCTTTTGTTCTACATCAGTACGCAGCAAGGTTACCGAAAGTTGAATTGCAGTTTCCCAAAACTGTTATTGGAAAAACGACGGAAACAAGTATGCAGGCCGGCATCATGTTTGGCTCAGTGGAAATGGTAAACGGCATCGTCCGTCGTATCACCAAAGAATTAGGTCATGAAGCGACGATCTTAGCCACTGGCGGGATTGCCCCACAACTGCTCGAAAATTTGGAAAAAGAGACTGCTTTCAGACCGTTTTTGACGCTAAAAGGTCTGCAAATTATATACAGTCGTAACTCAAAATAATTTACATGAGTGACCAATTTTCATCCATTTCCGCTTGATTTTTGTCCAAGAAGTTGCTCTGATCCATATCGTACTCCCATAAATCCTGTAAATTTAAAAGCTTTGTAACCCCTCACAGGTTGGCACACCCCTTGCAATAAGATCCAACCTTCCACCATCAAATCAAGTAGTCATAGTTTTTGAAGTAGGAGAATCTGATGTCAGTTATGCCCAGAATATTGGTCGTCGATGACGAACCGACAATTAGCGGCATGCTTTATGAAGTACTAAAGAAAAAATATTCTGTGAACGTCGTCGAAACCGGCGAAGCTGCATTAAAACAAATCAAGCAGAATGATTATGATCTGGTCATTACTGATGTTTATCTGCCTGATCTTAACGGCATGGAAATCCTAAAAACAGTTAAACAAATGGATTCCGACTCCGGCGTGATCGTGATAACCGGACAAGGTTCTATTGAAAACGCGGTTAAGGCGATGAAAGACGGGGCCTATGATTTTCTGGCAAAGGGATTCTCTCTTGATGAAATCAAAGTCACGGTCGATAACTTTTTTAAATACCTACGTCTGGTCAAAGAAAATGAGCTTTTGAGATCAGAACTGTCCAGTCGATACGGAATCGACAATATTATCGGCACCAGCGAGAAAATGCAAAGAGTGTTTGAGACGGTCGAAATGGTTGCGCCTACTAATGCGACTGTACTTATTCAAGGGGCAAGCGGCACTGGTAAAGAGCTAATCGCAAAGGCGATTCATCAATGCAGCAAACGCAGCGATAAACCTTTTATTAAAACAAATTGCGCAGCAATTCCGGAAGGCTTGGTGGAAAGCGAACTATTTGGCCATGAAAAAGGCTCATTTACCGGGGCATTTAAAAATACAAAAGGCCGCTTTGAATTAGCTGATGGTGGGACGTTACTCTTGGATGAAATCAGCGAGATTCAGCCAAACCTGCAAGCAAAGCTGTTACGCGTTTTGCAGGAACAGGAATTTGAAAAAGTGGGCAATCCCGAGACCATTAAAGTAGATGTTCGAATTGTAGCCACAACCAATCGGGACTTAAGAGAGGAGATAGCGAAGGGCAATTTCAGAGAAGATTTATTTTATCGCCTGAATGTTGTACCATTTCAGCTCCCTGCTCTGAAGGACAGAAAGGAAGATATACTTCTTTTGGTAGAGTATTTTATCGAGAAGTTTTCAAAAGAAAATGGCCGTGTGATTAAACCTCTGGATGATGCAGTATTGAAGCACCTTTCTGAATATGACTGGCCGGGGAATGTAAGAGAATTAGAAAACACGATGGAGCGTGCTGTGGTTGTTTGCAGGGAACAAACGATCCAAATGAAACACCTTTACTTTAATCATAATGGTGAAGGTGAAAAAAAAGACAAATCGGCAGTTCCTTTACCAAGCGGTATGAAACTGAAGGAACTGGAAAAAAGGTTCATTATGCAAACACTTCATGAGCAAAATGGCAATAGAACCTGGACTGCAAATAAATTAGGAATAAGCGTTAGAACCCTTAGAAACAAATTACGAGAGTATTCTAAGGAAACTAATTAAAACTACCCTTGGTAGGAAATTATGTGCAATGTGATAGGCAATTTCTTCCTCTTATGATTTGACTCACACCTCAATTATTACAATGAGTAAAATCATAGACTCTGCCCTTAAATGACTTTGATGAGGCAGTTTACTCCTCCTAATTTCTGCTAACCATCTATTTTTATTTCACATCAACAGTTACCTTCTTCGAGAAAGCTCACTTCTTTTTAAGCTGTTTTCCCAATGTTTATGTTCATGTGTTTTCAAGAAAACAAGAGATGTTACGTGGCATAGAACTTGCGAAAAGCAGGGTTCATCCAATTCTTTTAGTCGCAACACTTCGAGTAATTTGAAGTCAAAGTAAATTCGAGTGAGCTTATGAAATCATCTTACATTTATACTCTGTGGCACCAGTACACCACGACAAGAGATTTGGAAACGCGTGAGAAACTTTTAACAAAATACCTTCCTCTAGTCAAATATGTAGCTGGCAAAATGATGTTTTCTCTTCCGTCCTGTGTCGACTATAATGATCTTCTTAGTGCCGGCGTTATGGGTCTGATCGGCGCCTTGGAGCGATTCAAACCAGAACAGGGAGTGAAGTTTGAGACGTTTGTTTTACCTCGAATCAAAGGCGCCATTTTGGATGAACTAAGAACTCTGGATTGGGCTCCCAGATCTTTACGTTCTAAAGCACGGATGGTAGAAAAAGTAAGCGAGCAACTCGAAAAAGAATTGGGCCGTTCGGCCAGCAATGATGAGATTGCGAATAAATTAGAGATGAAGATAGAAGACTATGGCGGCGTGCAATTGGAACTTTCTAAGGCATCTCTGTTGTCTTTGGACGGGAGTAGGGTAGAGGACAATGAGCAAATTACTTCAATGTACGATCTACTTGAAAACTCGCAATCGGATAACCCCCACTATAGTTTAGAGCATATAGAAACAAAGAAGTTGTTAATAAAGGCCATTGAGGGTTTAAATGAGCAGGAAAAAATCGTCATGGCGCTTTATTATTATGAAGAACTTACCTTGAAAGAAATTGGACAGGTTTTAAGTATTACCGAATCAAGAGTATCACAAATCCACAGCAAAGCTTTAGGCGGATTGAAAGGCGCGCTTGAATCTGAAATTCTAAACTAATTTTCATTTCTGACAAAAACCAAGGAAGGTTTGATTATGAATTCAACATCGGCGCCGCAGCTTTCAGACACCCAACGAGTTAATACCGTAAACGACCCCTGGATAAGAATTTTAGATCAATTTATGGATGAACTTAATGATACTGTTGAGTTTGAATCAGGAAGTCTTTTTTTATTTGAAGATGGTACGGAATCCTTGAAAGAGGCAGCAAGTAAAGGGGACGGAATTGATTTCATTAGTTCTGTAAGCTTTCCCATGGGCTTGGGATTATCCGCCTGGGTAGCACAGAAAGGTAAAATGGTATATCTTCCTGACATTCACCGCGGCAGCCGGCATGGCTTAAATCCAGTTAGATCCTATCTGTCGTTGCCTCTTGAGATACACAACAGGATTATCGGAGTGTTAAATCTAGGACACACAGTTCCTGATGCATTTAGCAATTGTAAACTAAAAAAGATCCAAGATTTGAGTAAAGAAATTAGCCGCAAAATTTATAATAGAATGTACTTAGGTTTTAACTCCGATGACTCGACAGATTTTGTTGATTGATGACGATAAGGATGTGCACGCACATATCCAAATCGTTCTTCAAAAGACCGGATACAATCTTATCTCAGCTTTCGACGGTATCGAAGGGCTGAAAAAGGTACTTTCGTTTAATCCAGATCTTATTATTTTAGACTACCTGATGCCAAGGAAAGGCGGGGGTGAAACTTTTCGTGAATTAAAAGAGTCTCCACAATATAAACAGAGTTGCGATATACCCGTAATAATGCTAACCGCAGCAAACCAGCCAACTGAACGAATAAATAATTTTTTAGAGGCTGGATTAAATGCGTATCTGGAAAAACCTTTTGGTAGCAAAGAATTAATTAATGTAATAGAAAACACTTTTATTACAAACAAGATAAAAGTTCATAATTCGGCATTAAGAAAAGCAATCGAGAATAGCAAGAATTTCTTAGAAAATTTGATAGAAAGTTGTCCAATAGCAATCATCACTTGTGAACTCGATGGAAAGATCACATTTGCCAGCAAAGCTATCGAAGATATTTTAGGATATTTCATATTCGAAATTTTAGGCAAATCGGTATACGAATTACTTGGAACCAGCGAAGAGGTGTTGACTAAACGGCTTGAAAATAGAACGTCTCCCAACGAGCTCGTGACCATTGGTGTGTATGTTGAAGCAAAATCTGGAATTCAAATTCCGATGGGGATTACATACTCCTATTTGCTAGACCAAAACAGTGATATTCAAGGCCTGTTAATTGTTGGCCAGGATTTGTCTGCCCAAAAGCAGCTGGAAAAAGAGCTTCTTGAAAAAGAAAGACTGACAGCCATCACGCAGTCATTCGCAACAATTAATCATGAGATCAATAATCCACTAACTCCTATTTTAGGAAATATTCAATTGATCCGAAAAGAAGATTGTCTTCTAAGTGACGATCATAAAAAAAAATTAGAAATAATCGAATGTAATGTTAAAAAAATTTCGAATATAGTACAGAAGTTCAATAGTATCTCCAACCCGGAAGAAAAAACATACTATGATAATAGTAATATTTTTGAAATCTAACGGAATAGTTATTCCTAAATTTTAGAGGTCATGATGAGCCTAGCTAACAAACCACTTTATATTTTCCTGATTTCCACTTTGTGTTTACTTATCGTAATTGATATGGGCAGCAGTGAAACTAAACAATCAAAAAACAGTAGTAAATTGTCTATTAAACTCAAGGCCCGAACAATTGTGTTGGGGCCAGACATCACCCTGGGAGACGTCAGCAATATTTTAACTCCAAATAGTATTGTTCGGGCCAAATTGTTGGCTATCAAAATTGGCCATGCTCCACCGCCGGGCGAATCAAGTGAAATAAAATTAAGTCATATAAAACGCTGTTTGAAAGTAGCAGGGTTTGAGGAATACACGAAGACGATAAGGGGACCGAGAACAATTAGAGTGGTTACAGCACAGGTTGAAATAGATAAAGCAATTTTAAAGGAAGAATTTGCGAAATTACTAAAAAATACTGCACGATTTGCATGTTTGGAGTTTGAAAAGAAAAATATATAGAACTTTATACTAAATTAACTTGAATATTGATCTAATTTTGCTTATAATCCGCGTATCATTTCAGTGGATATTATGAGCAACCCAAACCAATTAAATAGTTTATTGCTTTTTAACAAAAGGAAATTCTTATGCTAGTCCTGACAAGGAAGTTAGGTGAAACAATTGTTATCGGAGACAACATTGTAATTAAGGTTGTTGACATACACGGTAAACAGATCAGACTTGGAATTGATGCGCCAACCGAAATTAGCATCTTTCGGGGCGAAATCTATGAAAGAATTCAGGAAGAGAAAAGATCTGATGCAACCGATAAAACAGAAGAATAGACGGATAGCTGACCTAACATCATTTAACAACTCTGCTGACCAATTTTAAGAAAAATTGGTTAATAAAACATTATGTCATTTTCTATTGACCAATGTTTCTTCTTGCGATCCCCGCTTTTAGGCATTCTATTTTAAAATTTAAAATCGTTTGCGAGTAATTCATTCCAATTTCTCTTTCTCAGCAAGTGTTTATTATTTTAGAGATTTACGTGTTTGCAAAATTTCTTGATTTTCT
The DNA here is from genome assembly GCA_022562085.1 of candidate division KSB1 bacterium. NCBI lineage: Bacteria > Pseudomonadati > Candidatus Zhuqueibacterota bacterium. Next base: position 19,963 of record JADFPY010000039.1, read on the forward strand.
TGTTAAATTTCAGTACAGTACCAATCATCGCTAGAAAATATTAGAGTCAATCAGAATGGAAAAAAGCCTACAAAAACAGTTCTCCGCTGTCCTGCGATTGAACCAGTTTGAAACACTAAATGGAGAACTGAATAAATTTCAGGATAAGAACGAGCAACAAAAGTATATAAAACAATTTCTATTGCAAAAATACGGAAAGAAAGAAGGCAAATTTGAAGTAATTCAAAAATCCAATAAAGTAAAATTAGTCTGGACCCCTTCAAAAGTAGACTTTAGAGCAGAAGCCCTCCACAGAGATGCGTTAGCCTTAGCAAAGAATAAGAATTATAAAGACGCAATCAATAATTGGGTAAAAGCAATATCAATTAATACGTCTGATCCGGATTATTATTTTAACCTGGGGATAGCTTTCTTTGAATCCAAGAATTTTACCGAATCCATTGAAAATTTAGAGAAAGTAATTGATTTGTGTCCTATTTATCCTAACGCATATCTCATTTTAGGAACAACCTATATAAAAACCAGGAAATTTGACCAAGCTGAAATTCAATTAAAAGAAAGTATTGTTATCAATCCGAAGCATGCTCTTGCATATCTAAATTTGGGAGCAGTTTATAGCATCATCAGAAAATATGCCGAAGGGATAGAAATGTTTCAAAGGTCGCTCGAGTTGTCACCAAAAGAGGTTAGAGCTCATTTTGGGTTAGGAAAAATTCATGCTCTTCAAGGAAAGGCTGATCTGGCAAATGAACATTTCAAAAAAGTTATCGAGATAGACACCAACCGCGCCTTAACAAACCACGCAAAAAAATCTATGATTTTGCCCCCGGTTGAAGAGAAAAACCAGGGTTATTTGACTTCTAGGCCAAAGGGTTTAGTCTATAGTGAGATGTCTTATCAAGAAGGATATAAAGCATACCTGTTCACGGACTATGACAAGTCAGTTAACATGTATACACGCTATTTAGAGCAGAAGCCTGATGACGATTTTGTCTGGTTTTCGCTTGGAGAGGCTCATTTAAGAAGCGGTAGACCGTCAAAAGCAGTTGAAGCCTTTCAGAAAGCTATAAGTGTTAACTCCAGTAAGGCTTTATATTATAAGGAGCTCGCGCTATCTCTGGGCTATTTAAATAGGGATGCAGATGCTCTTGAATGCATCCAAAAAGCACAAAAACTTGGCAAAAATGATAGCGTTTTATTTGCTTTACAAGGTAATTTTCTGATTAAGAAAAATAAAATCCAGGATGCCATTGAAATATTGGGAAAAGCGTTGAAGTTAAATTCAAATAATCTTTTGGCTAAATATTATTTAGCGCTGGCCTACAAAAAAAATAATGAAATCAGCTTCGCAGTAAATTATCTACAAGAGATTATCCGATCGCCGATAAACAGCCCCATTAAGATGGAAGCAGAAGCTATGATGCGTGAAGTCCAGGCCAACTAGAAAGCCATTTTTATTTTTGCTATAACATATATTATGTAAACTTGCAATATTTTTCCCTATGTCTGCTTGAGAGAGTAATTTTGTCGGGGCGCCCGGATTCGAACCGGGGGCCTCCACGTCCCGAACGTGGCGCGCTAACCGGGCTGCGCTACGCCCCGATAATCCCCTGGAAAAGAGAAAGGGGAGATATATTGTTAAAGAATTAGTAAGTTTACATAATATATGTTATGCGCATTCAGCTTAGCTTCTTTAAAAGAGTGTCGGCCTCCATTTTTAATGGCGTTTTGATTGGCGCTCGTACTATTTCGTGCAAATAATTAATCGCAGGTTCGATGTCATTCTTTTTAATCAATGCCAGCGCAAGGTAGATTTTAGCAAGCAGATTATTTGGGTTTTCCTTAATTGCTTTTTCTAAAACCTCAATAGCCTCTTCAATTTTTAGTTGTTTGATGAAGAATTTTCCTAAAAACGTATGAACAATACCATCACTTTGTCCTAATTGCTTTGCCTTGGTTAAACATCGAACCACATCATCATCTTTGTCAAGGTAATTATAAGCAATGGCAAGTTCTTTGTAATATAACGCTTTATTATTATTAAAGTTGATGGCATTTTTGTAGGCCTCAGTTGCCTTTAAAACATCACCAGCCCTCAAATAAGCTTGTCCTAATGAATAGTAGACAAAGTCGTCATTAGGTTTGTACTTCAGATATTCTG
>JADFPY010000040.1 GCA_022562085.1 candidate division KSB1 bacterium
AAACTGCTAAGTCCAAATAGCCATCTTTTACGCCAAAAGTAAAACGAAAAACCTCGGGCGCTAAACTTGAGCCCCCCATTCCCAAAAGCATGGCGTGAGTGTAGCCGGCTTCCCGGACCTCTTCCACAAAAGCTTCAATTTCGGCGATACTATCCATCATCCCCTTTGGACTAACAAGCCAGCCTAGTCGATTGCTGATCTCCGTCGGCTCCGGCTTCCAGACTGTGTGATCGAGATTCCATATTTTTTCAATGATTTGATTTTCTTTAAGCTCTTTTAAAGCGATTTTCACCCGCTGATCAAAAGTGCCGAGAGTTGCTTCAAAACCAGCTTGTTTAGAAAAAAGTTGTTGTTCCAAGTTGTCGCTCATACTTACTTTCCTAAAATTTTCTTTGTTCTTGCCACCACATTTTCGACAGTAAACCCATATTGCTTGAACAAATCTTGATGTGGTGCACTCGCTCCGAATTTCGAAATTCCTATAATATCGCCAGCCTCCCCGACCCAATCCCGCCAGCCAAAAGGAACCCCTGCTTCGACAGCAAGACGTGCTTTGACATTTGGCGGCAGCACTTCATTGCGATAGTCTTCCGACTGCTCTTGAAACAGCTCCCAGCTTGGCATGCTTACCACCCGGGCGTCGATTCCTTCCTGAGAAAGCTTTTCCTGCGCTTCTAAAATGAGCTGAACTTCCGAGCCGGATGCAATTAGCAGAACGTCCGGGGAATTTCCTTTTTCTTTCGATAAAATATAAGCGCCTTTCAGAACACCATCCGCACTCCCTGCCTCACTTCGGTCAAACGTCGGGACTTTCTGGCGCGTCAATACCAGAAGGGTCGGACCATCTTTTCTTGCGAGGGCAGCTCGCCACGCATAGGCGACTTCATTTGCATCTGCCGGTCGAATTAAGCAGAGATTGGGCATGGCCCGCAACGAAGCGAGGTGCTCGATCGGCTGGTGGGTCGGGCCGTCCTCGCCGAGACCGATGGAATCGTGAGTCATAACATAAATAACCGGCAGTCCCATCAAAGCGGCAAGCCGAATGGATGGTCTGGCATAATCGGTGAATATAAAGAAGGTCCCGACAAAAGCGCGAATGCCTCCGTGCAGTACCATTCCCGATGAACAGCCGCACATGGCATGCTCCCGTACCCCCCAGGCGATGTTGCGATTTTGGTACTGGCCTTTGGCAAAGTAGCCGGAGTTCTTCATCAGAGTATTGTTGGATGGCGCTAAGTCGGCGCTGCCCCCCAAAATCCAGGGGATTTTCTCGGCAAAAGCGTTGATGACTTTGCCCGAGGCCGACCGTGTGGCTATCGCACCGTCGGATGGTTGAAATTCCGGGATATCTTTGTCCCAGCCGGGCTTCAACGCTCCGCTCAAAGCCGATTCAAACTCCGCAGCTAATTCCGGAAATTCATTTTTATAAGCAGTGAAGCGCTCATTCCAATCCTTTTCTGATTCATCTCCTTTTTTTGACTGGCTCATTTGATTTGAAACTTCATCCGGCAGCAAAAAGCTTTCGTTTTCCGGCCAGCCGTAAGCTTTTTTTGTAAGCTTAACTTCATCTTCTCCCAAAGCCGAACCGTGCACTCCCGGCGTGTCCTGTTTATTGGGAGAGCCAAAGCCGATGTGGGAACGCAAAATAATCAGCGACGGTTTATCTTTGATCTGCTTCGCTTCCAGAAATGCCTTTTCAAGCGCTTCAATGTCATTGGCCTTTTCTCCCAAATCCTGCACATGCCAGTGATATCCCTCGAAGCGAAGTTTGGCATCATCGGAATAGCAAATCTCCGTCTCGCCTTCGATACTGATGTGGTTGTCGTCGTAGAGACAAATAAGTTTTCCGAGTCCCAGATGACCGGCAAGGGAAGCTGCTTCATGTGAGGCGCCTTCCATGAGATCGCCGTCGCTGCAAAAGACGTAAGTGTAGTGGTTAACCAAGTCATGCCCCGGACGATTAAAGACGGCGGCCAGATGGGCTTCTGCCATCGACATGCCCACTGCGTTCATGATTCCCTGTCCAAGCGGACCGGTGGTAGTTTCTACCCCGGGTGTCAAATGGACTTCCGGGTGCCCCGGGGTAAGGCTCCCCCATTGGCGGAAATTTTTAATTTCAGCGAGAGACAAGTCGTAGCCGGTCAAATGCAAAAGAGAATAAATGAGCATCGAGGCATGACCGCAGGAAAGCACAAAACGGTCGCGGTCAAACCATTTGGGATTCTGCGGATTGTGTTTCATCAAACGCGTCCACAGAACATAGGCCGCCGGCGCCAAAGCCATGGGCGCACCAGGATGCCCTGAGTTGGCTTTTTGCACAGCGTCGATGCTTAGCGTGCGGATTGTGTTGATACAAAGTTGGTCGAGTTCAGTCTGTTGTTGGTTCATTTCCTTTCTTTTACCTTCCTGAAAAAAGCGTAGTAATTTTTCCAACTTTTATTTGGATTTCATGCTTAGTGCTGCTATCAGATTCCTCACGGAGCCTGCACTGAACGAAGCCGAAGTGTTCGGAATAACATAATGGAGAAAATGTAGCGCAGCAACACTCACCAAATTCGGAATTTTTGTTTCACCCTAATCGCCGGCAAGAATCATGGTTAGTTTCAACCTGAGCGTTTTAGTTCAACGATGAAATCACCGTTAAAAGGTGATGAATAATTTGGGTTAACTCTCCGAAAGGTTTCTTCTGGAATACCTATATCAGCTAAATAAAGTTTGCCGATTTTATCGCTCAACAATCCGGTTTTGGGAAGAGCGAGTGTCATGGTCCAGGTCGCTTGGATATAGTCGCCGTGAGTTTCACCAGTCGTAGAATCCAATCCGGATGGGACATCGAGAGACAAAATTGGAGCATCGGACTCCCTCGCCCATTGCATCAATTTCTGTACGGTTCCTCGAGGAGCAGATTGCAAACCGTAACCAATCAAAGCATCCAAAACTAAATCAACATGTTGATATCGCAAATCCGAGATATCAACTTCTTCACCACATGTAAACTGAAAAACCTTTCGCTGGAACGCGGGCACTTCACTGAGACCCTCTGAATTAGCAAGACACAAGTAAACTTTGACATTACGATTTGCGAGATGCCGGGCAGCACAAACCCCTCCACCTCCATTTCCTCCACTTCCAGCCAACACTACGACTTTCGCCTTTTGCCAGCCTTTTCCTAAAAGTAAAATGGCAAGTGTTGCCAGATTCCGCCCTGCATTCTCCATCATCTGGTACAAATTGGGACCGGTTTCCTCAATGGCAATACGGTCAACTTCACGCATCTGCTCGGTTGTAAGTGCAGGAACTTCAACACCACTTTCTGTAAAAAACCGATTCAATTTTCAATAATCAATTTCAAGCAAGTTCAACTTTCCCTTTTTCCGAAACAATCCGCACGGGGCCGTTGCTAATCACTTTCGCCTGTTTACCAAAACTCAGCGTATCCATCGGGCAAACGGTGACACAAATCCCGCAGCCGATGCACGAGCTGGTTTCGTTATCCAGAACATTTTGCTTTAAAGCATAATTCATGACATCGATACCGACCTGACAATTACGAGAACATTCGTAGCAGCCGATACATTTGTCGTTTGCAACAATTTTAAACCGGCTCCATTTAAGTTTGGCAAACCACTTGGATTGCAAGTGCATCAACTTTGCCAATGGGCACCAGTATCGGCACCAGACTTTGCCACCAAAAAACGGGTACAAAGTCACGGGTAAAATTCCGACCAACCAGACGTCGGCATAAATGCGGTAAATATTGATGCCAAGTTCCGCCGACCCTCTAACTGCACCGTAGATATCCTTTACCAGCATCAGGACGGTAACCACAGCTGCAAAAATCAAAACTGCCATACTCATCCATTCCCATTTGATAGAGGCTTTGCCTTTTGGGGCCAGGTGCCGCCAGCGATCGCCAAAAGTTTCGGCCAGGCCGCCGCAGCCACAAATCCAGGAACAATAACGTTTGCCGAAAAAAAGCACAAAGACGGGAATAACAACAAAAGTGAGCAGCACTCCCCAGACGATCCAAATCTGGTGCGGGTCATAGAAAAAGGTGTAGAAAAAAAGCGGCCAGGCGTAAACGATGCCATAACTGCGCCACGCCTGCTCGGCAAATTGCGGATCACTTGCGAGCTTCTCGCCAACCCACTGGTGCTCGACAGCTGATTGAAAAAGATATTCCGGGATAAGGAAAAAGAAAATCCACTGGAAGCTGATCAGACTCACATAGCGCCATATTTGGAACTTGTCTTTGCGATCTAAACCCCAACGCTTAACCGCCTCTAAACCAAAAAATGTCATCAAAGTAGTGTAAATAATGGTATACCAAAACGACCACGGCCGGTTAAAAAAGGATAGAAATTTGTATCCCCAATTCTTATAAGGCCAGAACTCGTCACCCCCGCCGACTTTGGCGCCATAGATTGTGTACCAGACAAAGAAGGAAAATCCCAACCAGGCAAAGCGATCCCCTTTTATACCAAAACGAATCAAACCGGCCAGGGAGAGTGCCCAGATGAGCAGACCGAACCACTCAGGTAAAAACGATAAATTCACTCCAAGGAATGAAGCTGAACCGCCGAACTTCACACCAAAAATCGAAAGTCCGATGAACCCGACTAATGTTAGTACCGCTGAACGCAGGAGGCTGCCTTCCCACTCATTTTCCATTTTAAGACCGAGTGATTTGAGAAAGCGTCGCGGCACATCTGCGCCAATTAAACAGAAAGCGTGATCAAACTGGATGTTGCGAGTTTCGTCAGAGCTGCCCCGGTTGATTTTCAGAGTTGCCTCTTTCTCATCGAATTTAGTGACTTCAGAATGAAAGATGGGCTCGATTTTGCCTGCGGCGATTTGTTCGTTGAGCTCCCGCTCATTGTCTTTGAAAATGCGGCCGAACTCACCTTTTCGGTAGGACAGGTAAACTTTGTTTTGTTCGCTTAACGTAACAGCGGCTTCGATGGCACTATTACCGCCGCCGATGACCAGAATGTTTTCATCTTTATATTTGCGCGGGGAATAAAGCCGGTGATAAACATGCCTTTGATCCTCACCGGGAACATTTAGTTTCCGCGGGTTGCCGCGCTGCCCGGTTGCCAAAACAACCCGTTTGCTGCGGTATTCGCCTTTGCTTGTTTTAACGTGAAAAATACCGTCTTTTTTCTCGACCGTGTCAACGCCTTCCTCTTTGCGAATATCGATTTTATTTTCATCAACAATTTGATGCCATTTCTTAATCAAGTCTTCTTTAGTGGCGCCGTCCAGCCAGAGTTTGCCTTTGGCTGGCTGAGTGTCCGGCTCGGCGTACACCCATTTGCCCTCAGGAAAGTTCTCGATTGTGTTGGCGATTTTCTCTTTTTCCAAAACCACGGATTTCATGCCGCGCTCTTTTGCCTGCAACGCGGCATTCAACCCGGCAGCACCTCCGCCGATGATAACGACATCAATCAAGTCGCCATCTCCCCCACCAATTGCACCGGGGAGGGTTGCAATATGCTCGATCACATCGTGGCCCTGAGCCATCGCGTATTTGATCACGGGCGCGCCTGCCAAATCACCGATGATAAACAAACCGGGGATATTGCTTTCGTTATGTTTTTTTAAAAACGGACGCTCGTTCTGGCTGCTGCCCGAATGCAGGATGTCGATGATTTTTTTTCTGAATTGAGTTAAAAAGGATTTTTGTTTGGGCATTTTCTAACCTTCATCCTCAGTCTTTCAGTTTATTCGAAAATTCTTTTTTCAGCTTCCGAATCTTCGGGTCAATCACCAATCGGCAATAAGGCTGATTAGGATTTAACTTGTAATAGTCCTGATGATATTCCTCAGCATTATAAAATTTATCTAATCGTGAGATTTCCGTGACAATTGGGTCCGGCCAGAGGTCGGAGGCGCCGGTTTTCGCTTTTGATTTTTCGGCGATTTCTTTCTGTTCCTCGCTGTCATAAAAAATCGCTGAACGATATTGGGTTCCTAGGTCGGCACCCTGGCGGTTCAAAGTTGTCGGGTCATGAGTGCGCCAGAAGACATACAGCAAATCTTCAAACGAAATCACTGCGGGATCAAATATGATTTGGGCAACTTCGGCGTGGCCGGTGGTGCCAGTGCAGATCTGTTCATAGGTTGGATTTTCAACTTGCCCGCCGGTATAACCGGAGACCACACTTTGTACGCCTTTCAAATTTTGAAAGACCGCTTCAATGCACCAAAAGCAGCCGGCGCCGAGGGTTATTGTTTCGAGTTCTTCGGACATCTCTACTCCTATAATTTCAATTTTAAGTGAACATCGAGCATCGGGGGATTTCCTATGTCCGCTCTACCTCCGACTGCATTTGCGGTTCTAACTGAGCCCCGCAGCCGGAACATTTCTTCGCGCTCGGATGATTAGTGTTGCCGCATTTTTCACACAGTACCGGTGCGTGCGTAGTCGGTACTTTGACGAAACCTGCGGGAATCTCGCCTTCGCTGGTCAGAACGGGTCGGGTTAGTACGTAAATGTAACCGAAAACGCTAAAGAAAAACCCGATGAAATAATGTGTAATCGGAGGCAGCCCTTTTGAGATGGCGGCGGAACCGCTGAGGCCGCTGAAAATCAGGGCAATTAAAATATAGGATCCGAAAAGAAACCAGCCGCTGCTGATTCCTCCCTGCGCGGTGCCTGTCGCTTCCATGTTTTCTTGAAACAGAGCGGATTTCGGCTGCAGCTCTGCAAAATATTTTTCCTGATTGTTCATAAACGAATCGACCATAGTGTATTTTAAAGGCACGCGTCTGCCGCGCACCATCAGGGTGACGTCGTCTCTGGAGACGGGGACGTTGCAGATGATGCAGCGCTCACCCTTTTTGGGTGGCATGGACTTATACTGTGTCTGCGGTTCTTGGGCAAGTGAACTGGAATTGGCGATTAAAACAAGGGATAGAAAACCAGTGGTTAAAATCAACTTCGAGGCATGCATTTTTCCTCCCAAGGCTTTGCGATTGGTCAAATAAGTTTTGGTTGAATGCAGAAGAGGACGAACTAAGATCCGATTTAATATAAAAAAATGTTGACCGCTTTGCAAGTAGATAATGGCAAAACAAATGTAAGCTAAAGCTTGAACTCCAAACTTAAGCGGAGGGCGACCCCGTCCCGACTTTCCTTCAGGAAGAATATAATAATGAAATCGGGACGGAGGCGCCCGGAGCCCGCGCAGGACCCCGCACCCCGTTGGATAGATTAAATCAAGTAGATATTCTTAGCCTATGGCTGCCTAAAACAGCATTGGATGAATTTTAATCGAAACGGGCGTTTATCCAACGGGGGAGGAGGCCGGAGCGGCCCAAAAAACAAGCAAAAGAACTCCCGACGTCGCAAATATTACATAATATTTGCTTGCATATTTTTTGACAGTTTTTTATATTACGAATTACTAATTTGTAACCGGTAGTTTTTTCATATCCTTTTAACCCGCCATTTCCCTGTTTCTAATTTGGAGGAAGAAAAACATGTTAGATTGGCTGCCGCCGAACATCTCGACCGTTGGAGGTGAAATCGACAAATTCTTTTATGTGATTTACTACATTACTGCGGTGGTCTTCTTTTTGGTTGCCGGGACGATGATTTACTTCCTGATTCGCTACCGTTATAAAGAGGGCCGGGAGGTAAAGTATACGCACGGCAACACTACGCTGGAGATTATTTGGACAGTTGTTACGCTTGTAGCGTTGATTGTACTGGCCCTGGTTAGCAAACCTCTCTGGAGTAAAATCAAACAAGAGCTCCCGCCGTCGAGCACAGTTGTGCAGGTAACCGGCAAGCAGTTCAATTGGGAAATACTTTACCCGGGACCGGACGGCATGTTCGGTACAGAAGACGATTATCAGATCGACAATCTTTTGCACGTCCCGGTGAATCAAGTTGTTCATATTAAATTAAAAGCACTTGACGTCATCCACAGTTTTTTTGTGCCTGTGTTACGGTTGAAACAAGACGCGTTACCGGGAAGAGAAATCATGATGTGGTTTGAGGCCACTAAGCCGGGTGAATACGAAATTCCCTGTGCCGAGCTTTGCGGGTTTGGTCACTCCGGTATGCTGGGTAAGCTCATCGTGCACAGCGCGGAGGATTATGATGCCTGGGTTAAATCGACCTGGCCGGAAAATTGATATCCTGCCAAAATGTTAATAAAAGGAGGAACTTCATGCTTCGATGGAGCCTGTCCTGCCTGTGCCGATTTTATCGGGTAGGTCGGATGAGAGATTCAGCATGAAGTGTTTTAATCTTGATAATTAAAATGAGGAAACGAATATGAGCGAGGCAGCAGCCGTAAAAGATACGCACATCGAGCATGCGCATCACGGGTTCCTTAAAACGTATATTTTTTCCACCGATCATAAAATGATCGCTAAACAGTTTTTACTCCTCGGGCTTCTTATGCTCATGCTCGGAGGTGGGTTGGTCATGTTAGTACGCTGGCAGTTAGCTTATCCGGATCAACCTTTACCGCTGATCGGCGTTTCGGACCAATATATGGAAACTGGCGAAGCACAAACGGCAGCGGATCGTTACTGGGATGAGCAGTTCGAGAAACCCGAAGAAGAGCAAAGCTGGATAGCGAAAAGAATGCCTGCAGGCGTGATTTCTCCAAACTTTTATAATACACTTTTTACCATGCACGCCACGATTATGATTTTCTTTGTGGTCATGCCGATTCTCGTCGGCTGCTTTGGCAACTTCCTCATACCACTCATGATCGGCACACGCGACATGGCCTTCCCGCTGCTTAATATGCTGTCTTTTTGGGTGGCGGTTGTTTCGGGTGTGATCATACTTATCGGATTTTTCGTTCCCGGCGGCCACGCCGCATCCGGTTGGACCGCTTACGCGCCGCTTTCAGCGGATCCGACCTGGACCGGCGTTGACTGGGGACAAAATCTCTGGTGTTTCAGCCTGATCTTTCTGGGTATTTCTTCGATGATGGGGTCGATAAATTATATCACGACAATAATTAATATGCGCGCCCCGGGAATGACGTTTATGCGGCTGCCGCTGACTATTTGGTCGCTTTTTATTGTGGCCATTCTGCTGCTCCTGGCTTTACCGGTGCTGACATCCGCTCTTGCGCTGCTGCTTTTCGATCGCATGGCTGGCACCAGCTTCTTTAATGCTTCCGGCGGCGGTGACCCCCTTCTTTGGCAGCATCTTTTCTGGTTCTTCGGCCATCCGGAAGTTTATGTCTTAATTCTGCCGGCCATGGGAATTGGCTCGGAAATTCTTTCGGTGTTTTCTCGCAAACCGATCTTTGGCTACCATGCCATGGTCTATGCGATGGTTTCAATCGCAGGGCTGGGCTGGATTGTCTGGGGGCATCACATGTTTCAAAGCGGCATGAATCCGGCCCTGGGAACAACTTTCATGATTTCCACAATGGTGATCGCAGTTCCCTCAGCCATTAAAACCTTCAATTGGCTGGGAACACTCTGGGGCGGTAATATTCAGTTTACCGTTCCCATGCTGAATGCCCTCGCCTTTGTTTCGATGTTTGTTATCGGCGGACTTTCCGGTATTTATATGGCCTCCACACCGGTTGACATTTTTATTCACGACACATATTATATCGTGGCGCACATCCATTATGTGGTCTTTGGCGGCAGCCTTTTCGGTATCTTTGCCGCAATTACTTTTTGGTTTCCCAAAATGTTTGGCCGCATGATGAACAACACGCTCGGAAAAATTCACTTTGGGTTGACTTTCATAGCCTTTAACTGCACGTTCTTCCCAATGCATATTCTCGGCGTTGGCGGTCACATGCGCAGAATTGCCAACCCGTTACAGTACGAATTTTTACAGCAGTTCGAAGGGATGAATATTTTTATCACCATGAGCGCATTTACCCTTGGAATGGTCCAGCTTATTTTCATATTTAATGTCTTTTACAGCATGTTCAGGGGTAAAAAAGCTGAAGATAATCCATGGAAAGCGAATACAGTTGATTGGACGGCGCCGACACCGCCGCCTCACGGAAATTTCGTAGAGGTCCCGACGGTTTATCACGGGCCGTACGAATACAACGCTCCCGGAATTGATGAGGATTATTTGCCGCAAACAAGTCAAGCGACGATAGCGACCGACGGTAATGGAAAGAAGTAAAGCCGATCTATCACAACGCAATCGAAGGCTTTCTTTTATCTTGATTGGCGTTTTGCTCCTCTTGGTTTTAATAACTGTGGTTACTGTGATCACCAAAAACTGATGGGAAGTGCAGCGGAGGAAAGAGCCGATGACCTGACGATAGAAAAAGATGTTGGGCAAGGCCTGCCGCCGATTTTGGATGATGACGCATTCGGCAACGGCAACGGATCAAATGGTGGAGATTCTGACAGACCCATAAATAGTGCCGTTTTGGCCATGCTGCTGTTCATCGGCGCTGAACTGATGTTCTTTGCAGGTATCATCGGGGCCTTTATCGTGCTGCGGTTTGGAGCAAGTGACTGGCCTCCTCCCGGGCAGCCGAGGCTGCCGGTGGTCGTCACGGGAATAAACACCGCGATTCTTCTTTTCAGCGGCCTGACAATGTTTAAAACCAAAAGGCTGCTGAAAGACTGGCACCGGGAAAAGATTTTGCAGGGCTTGACAATTACGGTTTTACTCGGCGCCCTTTTCTTAGCCGTGCAAGGATTTGAATGGACACGGTTACTCGGATTCGGTTTCACTTTATCTTCGAATATTTATGGAACGGTTTTTTATACGCTCATTGGGTGTCATGCTTTGCACGTTTTGGGCGCAGTGATTTGGTTAACGATTGTGGTTTCAAGGCTTAGAATGAATCCACCGGCTTACAACGCAAACAATCATGTCGGAATTAAGCTTTCGGGAATGTACTGGTATTTAGTTGTGGCGCTCTGGCCGGTGCTTTACGGTTTGGTTTATTTTAATTAGGCAAGTCTTATGTTCTTAGTAAAAAAAAATCATCGCGTGCAGTCGTTGCGAGCGACCCCTTCGCCTGTGCTCAGGGCAGGCTCTGGAAGCGAAGCAATCTCCTTGCTCAATATTGGAAGATTGCTTCGTCGCTTCATTCCTCGCAAAGACGGTCTTTTTTTAATTGCAGTTACCTTTCTAATCAGCATAACCGCACCAGCCTTGCACGCCTGCCCCGGCTGCGGAGCCGCTCTCAACGGCGAAATTAGCCACGGATTTAATTTAAGCGTTTTGTACATGATGGCGATGCCGTTTATCGTCTTTGGCGGTGTTGCAATCGGAATTGTTTACATTACAAGGCAAAGTCAAACTAAAACAAATCTGAATCAAATTTCCATAGTAAAAAAGGAGGAAGAAAATTGAGTCAAGCAACCCTAGTAGTTGACCCGGCAGAATCGCCCCTAACTCCGGAAAGCTGGGGAAAACTGGGAATGTGGGTTTTCCTCGCCGGTGACGCTATGTCCTTTGGCGCACTTCTGGCAGGATACGGCGCCATTCGTGCCGGCAGTGTGGATTGGCCAGTCCCAGCAGAGGTACTCGGTATTTCTCTCACTGCATTCATGACCTTCCTGTTGATTTGCAGTAGCCTCACCATGGTGAAAGGTCTTTCGGCAATTAAAAGAGGTGATCAAAAGAGGCTGGTAACTTTTCTGGGTCTGACGATTCTCGGGGGAGTCATCTTCCTGGGCTGCCAGGCATATGAATGGACCCACCTAATTCATGAAGGTCTGGAATTCACCACTAATCCATATGGCAACTACCTTTTCGGCACAACCTTTTTCGCGATTACAGGTTTCCACGGCGCTCACGTTACCGCGGGTGTTATTTATCTTACTATCGTTGTTATCAGAGGTCTGAGAGGTAAGTATTCGGCAGAGAATTGCAACGGCGTTGAAATTCTCGGGCTTTATTGGCACTTTGTTGATTTGGTCTGGATCCTGGTTTTTACATTTCTTTACTTAATTTAAATCTTTGAGGAGATTCGAATGTCTGACCACAAAGAACCAAACTACATAGGCGTTTTCTATTTGCTGGCAGGTTTAACCGCTTTGGAAGTAGGCGTCATTTTTGTGCCGATTGCAAAACTCATTATCGCAATTGCACTCATTGGCATGGCACTTGTCAAAGCCGCTCTGGTGGCATTATATTTCATGCACTTGAAATTCGAAAAGCGAACTTTGGGAATCATTGCCCTGACGCCGCTGATTCTTTGTACTTTGTTGATTGTTTCCCTGCTGCCGGATCTAACCGGAACGCCACACGAATCGGAACGCAAAGAATCCGCTCAAATCGAAAATGTCGAGCAGGTTGCGGATGCAAGTGACTCAGCAAACGAGTAATATGAACAGTCCTTATAACATTTGGCTGCACCGTTTTGCTAAATTGGTTGCGGCCTCTACTTTTATATTGATTTTCATCGGTGGTTTGGTGACCAGCACGGGCTCCGGACTGGCAGTCCCAGACTGGCCAAACACTTACGGCCAGTTTATGTTCTCATTCCCTCTGTCAAAAATGGTTGGCGGAATTTTATACGAACACGGTCATCGCATGATTGCTTCAATTGTTGGTTTTCTAACCGTGATTTTAGCAGTTTGGCTGTGGTTGAAAGAACCCCGGCGTTGGGTCAAATGGTTTGGCGTTGGCGCGCTTTTGGCAGTGATTGTTCAAGGGGTCCTCGGCGGCCTGACCGTGCTCTTCTTACTGCCAACCCCAATTTCTGTGTTGCACGGCACGCTTGCGCAAATCTTTTTTTGCATGACAATTTGCCTGGCGATTTTTACATCTAAAAGTTGGCTTGAAAAAGAACCCAATTTAGCAGACACACAAAAACCAAACTTGCAAGATTTAGCGTTGCTGTCAATAGGAGTAGTTTTCCTACAGCTCATTCTCGGCGCAATTATGCGGCACACAGGTTCCGGATTAGCGATTCCGGATTTTCCCCTGGCGTTTGGAAAAATCATTCCGCCGATTCACTCTCAGCAAGTAGCCATTCACTTTTTGCATCGAATCGGCGCAGTGCTTGTCTCAATTTCTGTAACCTGGACCTGTTTTAGAATTTTTCGCAGTCATCGGAATCAACCCGCTCTGGTTCGAACCGCAGGCGTTTTATTGAGTTCACTTGTTTTGCAGATTTTGCTGGCGGGAATTACAATCTGGACGAAGAAAGCAGTTATTCCGACAACAGCCCACGTTGCAACCGGGGCGTTTATTTTGGGCACAAGCCTCTTCTTAACTCTGCAAATTCAAATGCTTTTTAAAGCTCAGAAAAAAGAAATGGCTGAAAATTTTTTAGTTGAACAGACGACATAATAAGTATTATCGCTGAACTTTGCATTTTTTTGAAAAAAAATGACATCTTTTCTAAGAAAGCTTTTCACGTCTCACGTCTCACGTCTTACGTTTGCCAGTGCGGCTTCACCGCGCGATGAAATAAGGAAAATTTTAATTTGAAAAATAATTTAACAAATTACTTCGAACTTACAAAACCGCGCGTCACGTTTATGGTACTGGTGAGCGTGCTAGCCGGCTTTTATCTTGGTGCAAGGGATTCAATTAATTGGATTCTTCTTTTAAACGCCATGCTCGGCACCTGGCTGGTGGCCGGCGGAACGAATGCTCTCAATCAATTGATTGAACGCGACCTTGATTCATTAATGAAACGGACTCAAAAACGGCCTTTACCATCCGGTAGATTGACTGCTAAACAAGTTGGCATTTTCGCTGCATCGATCTCAATTTTTGGCATTACTTACTTGTGCCTGACTACTAATCTCTTAACTGGATTTTTAGCTGCATTAACTTTAGGGAGCTATGTATTCGTCTACACGCCATTGAAACGCAAAACCTCGCTTTCCACAATTATCGGAGCCGTACCGGGCGCTTTACCGGCAATGGGCGGTTGGGCTGCTGTGACTGGAGAAATCGGCGGTGGCGCCTGGGCGTTATTTTTCATTCTCTTCTTCTGGCAGCTCCCCCACTTTTTAGCGATTGCCTGGATTTACAAAGAAGATTATGAGCGCGGCGGGTTTCCTGTGCTGCCGGTTTTAGATGTTGACGGCAATTTAACCGGCAGACAAATTATTGTCAACTGTCTGGCGCTCATTTTGGTCAGCCTCCTGCCAACCGTCTTAGGATTGACCGGGGCTGTCTATTTTGTCGGCGCCCTGGTTCTGGGGCTGCTCTACCTTACCTCAGGAATTCGACTGGCTCGAAGAAAATCAAACCGGTACGCGAAGCAACTCCTGCATGCTTCAATTATTTATCTTCCCTTACTCCTCACCTTGATGTTTGTAGATAAGACCTGATTGTAAAAACTCTTAATTAAAATCTATTCAACCACCACCGCCGTCCCATACGCCAGAATCTCCGAGGCCATTCCCATGATGTAACTGGTGCTAAAAGACACATCAACAATGGCATTTGCTCCCATTTCCTCAGCTGCCGCCTTCATCCTATCCAACGCCTGTTCCCGGGCTTCCGCCATGAGTTTGGTGTATTCCTCAATTTCGCCGCCAACGATATTTTTTAATCCGGCGATAATATCTTTGCCTAAATGACGCGCTCGAATTGTATTTCCTTTTACCAGACCGATAGTTTTCACAATCTTCTTACCGGCAATTTCACTGGACGCTACTAAAATCATCTTTGTACCTCCTTATAAGGATCCGATTTTCGTGTGAATAGTTTTTCACGGACAACCGACACCAATAAAATAACCGAACCGCCGATCACCATTAAAATTGCGGCTTTTAGAATTCCCGCAAGCTGAGGATCCGCGATAATGGACTCAACTGCTTTAAACCCGCTATAGGTTAGAAGAATAATGGCGCCAATGGAAAAAAGGATCCATGCCAGTCCTCTCTCCAAACGATTATAAACATTCACCCAATAATTGTCCCAAACTTCGGTGGGAAGAGATTTGAAATTCATATTTTTCGTCACCTCCTTTAATTTTTTCATCTGCTGCCATTCGTTTCGGCAGTCAGCATCTTGGCTAACAAATTTATCGAATTCCGTTTGCTCATCCGAGTTGAGCTCGCCATCCACGGCTTTCATCAACAGAGTTTGAAAATGCCTTTTTTCGGCGGATGTGAGTTGACGACTCATTTTAACACCTTCTCAAGTTTAACTTTTAAAGCTTGGCGCGCATTATACAAACGCGACATGACCGTACCCATTGGGCAGTCGAGCAGCTCGGAAATTTCTTTATAAGAGTGCTCTTGAAAATCTTTCAGAATAATGATTTCCCGCTCCTGGGGATTGAGCGAATTGATAGCGTCCCAAACCATTTCTTTCGTTTCTTCTTGC
The DNA here is from genome assembly GCA_022562085.1 of candidate division KSB1 bacterium. Taxonomy (NCBI): domain Bacteria; kingdom Pseudomonadati; species Candidatus Zhuqueibacterota bacterium. Next base: position 15,266 of record JADFPY010000040.1, read on the forward strand.
TCGACCTGCTTAGAAGCATCCTCACTTTGATCTGATATTCTTAATAGGGTTGTCTCTCCTACCTCCGAAAAAGGCCGCGCGTGTCTGGCCCGATCCCGCAGATAATTCAAGCAGAGGTTTTTTAAAATTCGATAGTACCAGGTAAAAAATTTCTTATCCGCATCCAAACGCTTAATGGCGCGGTAGGCACGAATAAATGCCTCTTGAGACAAATCCATGGCAGCTTCCGGAGAGCCAATGAGGCCCAAAGCGGTGTAGTAGGCGCGCTTCATATATTTATTGACAAGCTCACCATAGGCCTGCTTCTCGCCGGCTTGGCAGCGAAGGATGAGTGCGCCTTCATCAACAGCAGGCGCCATTCTGTTTTCAGTTAAAGTTGGGTTCACAATAGCAAGTCCGTAAGACATTTTCTTTTAGTAGAAAGTCTAAACCTCACAAGAATTGCCATTTGATACACCACCCTGATAAAATTATTCATGGACAATTATAAAAAAATAAAAATCGTCAGACAAGCAATATGTTTCAAAATTTTAAATAAATGTAAAGTAATGAAATATTAAATTTTGTTAAAACCCTTGTCCTTTAAAAAAAATCCCCTAAATTTTGAATGAATCAGCCTTCGTTTAAACCTTTCAAGAATTTCAATAGATGAGCCGCAAATCCTTCTTGCGGATGATCATGAAAATCGTACGCGAAGGCCTTAAATCCCTTCTTAAAAAAGAGATGGGTATCGAGGTTGCCGGCGAAGCCGAAATGGGACGCGAAACCGTTCAACTCGTTCGCGAATTACAGCCAGATGTCGTCATCATGGATATTTCGATGCCCGATCTAAATGGGTCGAGGCAACCCGGAAAATCCTTGCCGACGCACCGGATGTTAAATAATTGACCTGCCGATGCATTCCGACAACGGGTTGATTGAAGGCATGCTAAGTGCAGGGCCTCAGGCTATTTGTTGAAAGGCGTGGTTCGAAGAATTATTCGAGGCTATCAGGAGAGTTTGAGACCGGCAAGTTCTATTTGAACCCCCGGGAGTAATAGCGACTTGGGTTTTGTGGTTGACGTTTTTTATTTCAAGGCTAATATTTCTTGCGTTAATTATTGGTCACTTTGCAAAATAGAGAAAATTCCCGTTTTTACCGCCGCCAGGTCCTGAGCTTGTCATCACGATTGCACGATGCGAGCCCGTCTTACCTTTAAAATGATCAGAGCAGATATTGCAACAACAATCACCAAAATGGTGAAAACCACGGTTTGGGAGTGGGAGCTGGACGGTGTGGGAAAATCGATAGGAGCGGCGTCTCCAATCAAAATAAAGGGAGCCCAATAAAAAGGGTCTATGCCGGCATTTCCAGAAAACTCGAGATAGTCCAGCTTTGCAATGCGCAGCGCTTGTGCTTTATCCATTCCCGACTTTAAGTGCTTGTAAAAATTCTTCATAATGTCCGCGGTCGATTTATCGTCCACACTCCACAAACTTACCACCATGCTCGGCACGCCGGCAGCTAAAAATGCCCGCGAGGTACCGATGACTCCTTCGCCCTTACGCAGTTTCCCAAGTCCGGTGTTGCAGGCGCTGAGAACTACCAGGTCCGCGTTCAGTCTTAAGTTGAAAATCTCATACGTATGCAGATAACCGTCTTCGGTAGTTTGGTTATTCTGCGCCAAAACCATTTTGCTGTAGAGCGGCTGATTGTCATCGGTGAGGAAGTGAGTTGCAAGATGGAGAATAAGGTAGTCTTCGGCCTCGGCTTTGAACGATTCTTCATTGGCCGCTGCGCCTATGAGCAAGCTGTTGTTTGATCCGCCAGTTTCGGCTCCAATGGCCTTCACTTCGGATTCGGCATTTGGTAATGAGGGCAGGAAATCTCCCCTGGCGACGTTTTTCGTGACTGGCTCTTTCGAGGCCAACAGTTCAGGTTCTGACCGTTTTGGTGTGTCAAAATCCGGATTGCCGAGGGCTAAGAGCACCTTAGTGGGTTTCCTCGGCGCTTGCAACCGCGGGTCCAGCAGACTGGCTGACGACATGTATGAAATTTCGAATTGTTCCAGCAGGAATTTGGCATTTTTGAAGTCGTACGGCGTTTCGACCCCGGTGGTGTCATAGACCAGCAGTTCAAAGGGCAGGTAATAAAGAAGATCATCCGGCACAATTATGAGTCTTTTTGTATCTGCAATATGACTCCAAATGGGTTTGATGAGCAATTGGTAAAGGGCATGAGCCGGCGGGATTGAAAAATCGGCCAATTCTGCATTCAGAAATTGTTTATCCCTTTCGCTGCCGAAAATTGGGCTCAAATGGGTTAACATGCTTTTGAGTTGTTCCCGGCTCAATGGGACTTCCGAGTAGGCAACGGTGTCCGGGGTGACCACAAAAATGCCGAGCCTGTCGGACCCGAGTATATACTCGAGCAGGGCCTGATCATTCTGCAAGATTCGCCGCTGGACCTCTTTCAGTTCAAGGATTTCGGGAGCGGCAAGCTGATAAAAGGGACCGTGTCGTGTCCTGAGATTTTCGATAAGGGTCACGCGTTTGAGCTCCAAATCGGTAATTTTCTGATCCAGGCTTAACATTTTGCTCTGGTCTTTGTGCGGTTTCGCAAGCTCCAGCAAGAGTGCCTGATGCGCTTCTTCATTTTGCCCGAGGATCTCTTGCAACTCTACTCTCAGGGAATCTGACAGCAAGGGGTTGAACAGATTTCGTCCCTTTGATAGGAGATCCAGCAAAGATTTGGCTTTGTATTTTTCCGCATAAGCAAAAGCTGCTTCGAGTTTGCCGCTGCGGGCCAAAAGCTGAATAATGGAGGGGTAGGCTTCATACTTGTCTTCGAGGAAGCTGGTCTGCAGGGACTCGATATCGAGGCTGTTGCGGACCGAGTCATAAAGCGCGATGGCATGCTTGTAATGTTTGATCGCCAGATCTGGTTTATTCTGCTGCTCATAGCAGGACCCCAGGCCGGCCTGGCTTTCCCAGATTATTTGCACATCCCTGGTTTCCACGCCGATAGCAAGAGCACGCCGCAGATAATCGATTGCTTCCGCGTCTTTTCCTAAATCTTGATTAAGCGTACCAAAATTTCTTAAAATGTAGGCCTGTAGAGTTCTCTCACCAATTTCCGTTGCAAGTTCCAGAGCCCTTTTCTGATACTGAATCGCTTTGCTGAAATCTTTTCGCTGCTGATATATTTCAGCCATGTTAGAGAGGTTCACGCTCTCTCCATGTTTGAAATTGTTTTCTTGTGCACTGAGCAACGCCTTTTGGTAGTACACCAAAGCTTGCTCCTGATCTCCTTGATCTTTGTAAACATTTGCAATATTGCCCAAAGCCTGTACCTCAGCCATTTTGTGCCCGCTTTTTTGCGTGAGTATTAGAGATTCATTAAAATATTGCAAAGCTTTTGGGAAATTTGCAGACAAAGCATAAATGGCAGCCATTGTGTTGACAACTGTTGATTGTCTTTTGATGTTGCCAGTTTCTTTAGCATGGCTGAAGGCATCTTGCAGCCATGAGAGTGCTTTTGAGTAATCGCCTCGCACAAAATGAGTATTTCCTATCATATACTCTGCATAAGCGGATGCTGCAAAATCGTCAACTCGATTTGCCAATTGTAGCAACATTTTACTGCGTTCCAGAACATCATCATACCTACTTAAACGAAAGAGAAGAAAGATCATCGATTGATGAGCCAGGGTCAGCTCCGGATCGAGTTCAACGGCTTTGGAGAGCATATTGAGCGCTTCCTGCAGCTCATATTTCTTTATATGGATGCGAGCCAAGCCATAGTAACTGCAGGCATTTTTGGGGTCGGCCTCAATGAGGCCACGAAAATATTGTGCTCCCGTGTCCAGGTCTTTCATTGCATTGTAGATCTCGGGAAGACCGCCTCTCAGGCCATACGGTTCAGCGTAATCGGGCTGCAACTCGATGGCCTTTTTCAACTTAGTGATGGCGCTATTGAGGTTATTTTGCGCAAAAGCAATTCGGCCCAAAGCATAATAAAGATAAGCATTCTGAGAATTTTTTTGCCGCAAAGATTCGAAGTAGTCTTTGGCGGCCTCAAAGTCGCCCTGATAAATATAAGCCTCGGCCAAGCTCCGGTAAGCATTGGAGAGTTGAGGATCCTCCTGAATCAGTCGCTGCAGCTCGGGTATAGCTTCCTGGTAATTTTCCTCCCCCATCATTCTCAGGGCGGTCTTGTACCGCTCGCGCAAATGATCCGGGAGTTGCGACCAGAGTTCTGAAGTCGGGATCAAGCAGACAAGACCCAATGCGGTCACTGTAAGAAGCAAGAAATAAATAGGTCTGTTTTGCATCACAACGTTTTTTGACGGGATGAAAGGGTGACTATAATGAGAAGACATCCAGTTTATCTTGTTTATCCTATCTAAATTATGTCACCGTATTTATGGATTGGTAGCAATCTCATTGAGATTGCAGGGACCTTTCGATTTCCGTAAGCATTTCCTTCGCTTCCTTAAATCTACGGCCGCGAAGCTCAACTACCTGTTCGAACATGGTTTTGGCACCGGTGCCGTCACCTTTCATTAAATAGGCCACGCCGATGTACCAGTTACAACCTTCGGTAATGCTACGATTTTGGCTCAAGCTTTTTGCAAGTTCAAGATTCTCAATCCCGGCCTCTACCAACTCCGAATTGACTTGTTGGAATCTGCCGAGAAAATCACTTTTGGCTTGATTCAGGTAAGCGATTCCCAATATGTAATGGGCATAGAAAAGCGATGGGTGGTCAGAACTGGTGCTTATAAAACCTTGCAGGCGCTGAATAGCCCGCTCCATTTCACCCTCGTTAAATGCGGCAAGCCCTTCGGCTAAAGCCTGCGAGAGGCGGCTGCGGGTCAGAAACGACGCACTTTCTTTGCCAACGGGGACAAGTTTGAGGTATGGATTTTCACTGCCGCGGAAAAAGGGCCCAACCCATATCATGATAAACAGGGCAGCAACGGCACCGAGCGCAACCGGATATAATTTTGGCATCGGAATATTTACCAGGTCCTTAATCCCAAGTATGACGGAATTGTATAAATGTTGCAGAAGATCGGAAAGTCTGGCCAGGGCCGGCCGTGGACCTAAAATCAATTCGGGCAGGTCTGTCTCATCGAGATAGTTTTCGACTTCCCGATATTCTCGGGTGAATTGTTCGATTTTCTCCTCACAGACCTGGCATTCAAGTACGTGCTTTCTGATTCGTCCAATCTCGGAGCGGGTTAACTTTTTACCGTCGTAGTCCGTTTCGCCAGGCGCAGCTAAATAGATGCTGTAGCGCGTGAGCAGCTCATCTTCAATGGGATGTTCGTGATTGGTTTCGATGGCTGACAGTATGTTTTGAAAATCCCGCAGTTTTTCCCGGCAATTCTTGCAATCATCGAGGTGAACCTGTATCTGGTGTTTTTCTTCTTCGTTGAGATCTTCGAAGAAAATCAATTTGTCATTTATCTTTTCACAAAGTTGCATTTTTCCATTCCTTATAGAGTTAAGAAATATCCTTTCTTAGTATAGTCGTGAGGAATGACAAAAAGGTCACAGCAAGTAATGAAAATCTTAGCTGTTCGAGTGTTCGCTTTACCTGCATCTTGACACCACTAATACTCAAACCCATCTGTTCGGATATCTCCTCATAGTCGTAACCCTGGGATTTCAGCAGGATGATCTCGCGGGATTTTTCGGATAATTTATTTAAAGCTTCGGTTAAATCCACATTGTTTAAAATATCGTCAGCACTTTCGTTTTCGAGATTCTCAACTTTGAGATGGGGTTCTTGTGTTGTCTCATCCTGATAGTCCTCTTCCAGCCTTTCTTCGCTTTTTCGATATTTTTGCCTGAAATGGTCCTGCATCACATGGAAAGCGACTTTAGCCACGAAACTTCTTAATTTCATTTTATCGCGAATCTGCGCTAGATTATTCAGGAATCGTATGAAAGCTTCTTGACATAGATCGTCAACAATCACATTGTCGCGAAATTTTTTCCAGAAAAATCCACGCACATAACCCTCAAGCTCCATACAAAGCTGCTGCAAAGCAAACTTATCACCAGCCTGAGCTTTTCTTAAAAGCCTGGCTAAGTCTTTTTGAGGATCAGAGTTCATTGCGTTATTCTTAAAATGCGATGATTAAGGTTAAGCGGATGTCGTCTAGAGATATTTGATTGAGGCCATTGCGTGTCTCCAAAGAAGAACTTCACGACATCTCAAATAATCGATGGTTTGTTTAACGTTATATAATAATGAAGCAAATATTTATTTTCAATAACTTTTTAAATTTTCATCATTTTTTTTGTGACCTTTTACAAAGATGTTACGACATCATTGTAGAACGTTAAATGAAGGATGAAAAAGAAAATGAAAACAACAACAAATATTAATTTTAAAATGGAGGACCTTAAAATGAGAAAAGCAATCATCACCGCCGGCCTTTTGGTAGTATTCGGAACTACCGCCATTGCTCAATCACCTGCAAATGTTGAAAAAGCCAAGCGTTTCAGAACAAATGAGACAAAATCCAATTTAGTGAGCACCGCATCCGCTCAGGAAATCAAAGTTCAAAAACAACGTGAATTGTCAAATGATACCATTCTTAAGTCTTCTGCACAGCTTCAGGAGTTAGGTGCGTCCTACGCGATTCATTTGGAGAATGGTGCACAGCTTCAGGAGTTAGGTACTTAAAGAGTTGGCCTTGAGAATGCGGCACAGTTGCAAGAACTGGG
>JADFPY010000041.1 GCA_022562085.1 candidate division KSB1 bacterium
GACCGGGTCCTCGTTGCGCAAACGTCGAAGCGCTTTAAAAGGTCCAATTACGACTTCGTTACCAACTTCTAACCCTGAAATCACTTCAAAAAAGCGGTCACCCGCGATGCCGGTTTTTACTTTATGAAATGTAACTTTACCATCATTAATCACAAACGCTCCTTGTGATTCTTCTTCCTTGGTCATATCATTGGCGGCTTCGGAGGTTCGGCGTCTTCGTGCTCTCTTCTTTTCTTGTTTGAGCTCCGAGGGTTTCCGCAACGTTAGCGCCTGGATGGGTACGGCAATGGCTTTCTCGCGATACCCGGTCGTAATTTCAGCTTTACAAGATAAGCCCGGACGAACATTAGGAATCGTTTCGGTTAGTTGAACGACTACTTCAAAGCTGGTAGCCTGTTGTTGAGAACCCAAACTTAGAATCGGACTGTGACCGACTTTCGTCACGACTCCTTTAAATGAGCTGTCCGGGTAGGCATCTACTTTGATAACCGACTCATGGCCCACTTGAACATTCACAATATCGGTTTCATCGACTTCGATCTCCGCTTCAATTACGGAGAGATCCGCTATGGTTAAAAGTATAGTCGCCGGATTATTAAACGCGCCGACAAAAACATTCTCACCCTCTTCGATATTACGCTTGGTTATCACACCGGAGACATCCGCATGGATATTTACCTTGCTCAGCTCATGACGCGCTCCCAACAGCATGGCCTGTAGACGCATGATTTCCTGTTTCCTTGCCTGGGTTTGCAGCTTCTGTACATCGTGAGAGGTGCGAGATTTTTGCAGGACGTCCTCAGAAGTCAGGTCCCTTTTAAAAAGTGTCTCCTGACGATCGAGCTCCACTTTAAGCTGTCTTAGATTGGCCTCGTCCAGCTCCATATTGGCCCTGGCTGCGGCGATACTGGCCTCAATCTGCCGCACATTGGCTTCTGCAGGTGTCGGATCGATCTGCATTAGAAACTGACCTTTTTCGACAATATCACCTTCGTCGACCGCCACTTTAACCACCTTGCCGCTGGTATTGGCGCTAATATCGACGCTGACTTTAGGTCGAATTTTCCCTGAAGCTGAAACAATTGCCCGTAATTCCCGCTCTTCTACTTTTTGCGCATCTACTTTTGTCGCACTTTTTTGCCGCTGTCGCAGATTGGCGACGATCATGATCACAATAACCACACCGACCCCAACTGCAATCCAAAGTTTTTTATTTTTAAGATCCATTTTTCTCCACACTATTTATTGGCTGGAGGTAAAGAATGTTTATGAAAACATTCCGCCCAGAGCAGACGCAACCACAGCATAAATAAAATACACAATTCCAACGGCTCTGGTTATTTTTTGAGTTTTCATTTTATAGATTACACCTAACCCGATAGAATAAACCGCAATCCACCAGATTGTAAAAATATCAATTTTTTGCAGAAATCGATATAAAAATGTGTTCTTGGATTCTTCCGACATGAACGTTGCCAAAGAAAATGAAATCTGCATCGTTTCCTGGGAGAGAACAAGCGGCAGCATTACTAACCCCGCAAGACTAAAAATCAGCCATGACCAAGCAGTGACACTCAGCACTTTTTTAAATGAGGTTTTGCCGCCAAGAATAACATTTCCGACAAACAAAAAAACTCCCGATACGATAGCTAACATGATTGGAGGGCCGATTATTGTAAAGACCCAGATGGAGATAGGAGTCCATTTTTCCACTTGTGCAATAGCTTGATCGATTTTCTCCGGATCCATGCCACGCTCGACCATCGCTTCTTCTTGCTGTACCAGGGTTTCCTCTAAGATGATATCGTTGGCAAAATAAACGAAAACCAGGTTGACTGCAAGCACTAGAGCCAACGGAACAATCCAGGTCGGGCTTAAGTCAATACTGGCAAAAGTCTTGGCAGGCGATGTAAAGATTCCCACAATTCTTTGAACGATAGTGAGCTCTTCTACCTTAGGACTGTTATTTATCTGAATATCGTTAGACATGATTTCCTCCTCCCTTAAAACCGAGATTTTTTTAGGTTAGATGACTAGCGTTTTGTAAAACGGTGGCGCTCATGCCAATCGCGACTATCGCATAGACAAGAAAAGCCAAAAAACCAAAAACGATCAGCAACAATGATAGGATGTTCCAATTAAACAGAACCCTCATAATCAAACGAGATCGCAACCACATTATTGACGAACGAATCATAGGATTTGACCAAATATCAGACAGAGGGGAACAAATATTGTTCCCCTCTGTTTGTCTTATATCATCATCGCTTAAGATATGCACACGCCGCCATAAAATAGATCTGGACGAAAATTGCCTTCTTGAACATTATTTGCAATATGATCATTGCTTGCCGATATTAGTCTGAAGTCGACAGAAATATCCTTGCTACCACCAACTCTTCTAATTTTCTTATCTTCTAAGACAGTCAACAGTTTTGCTTGTAAAGACCCTTCTAAATTTTCAATTTCTTCTAAGAATATCGTACCTCCATTTGCCCTCTCAAATATACCCGGCTTAGTTTCCATAGCATTAGTAAACGCGCCTTTCTCATGTCCAAACAATTCGCTTTCTACCAAATTTGAAGGAAGGGTTGCACAATCTAATTTGACAAATTCACCGGAAGCTCTCCCACTTAACCTATGGATTTGTTTAGCAAACAGCGATTTGCCTGTGCCGGTCTCTCCTTCAATCAATATAGGAAGATCGGATTCCGAAATTGCTTGCAGACTTTCCTTGATTTTATTCATAGCTCTGCTCTTCCCAAAAAGAAATTTCGCCATAGACAACCCTCCACAATAAAAAACACAACACAACGAACAAATCAAATATATCTATCCAAAACAAATTTTTAATAAATCGGGAGACGTAATTTTAAAAGGGCTATTTCAACAAAAAAAATGAGTGAGGAATTATAAAACTAACAAAAAATTAATTTAGACGCAAGAAAAATTTAGAAAATCGTAATATTTTAAACAGAAGCTACGCCTCCAAAATCGTCCCCTGCACCAATTTCTCATAATAATCGATGCACTTGCGGACATACTCCCTCTTCTTTGCATATCGGTCAGGGAAAAAGCTGCGTTTAAAGCCATACACAATTATGTTTTTTAAAGTCCTGGGATTCATGTCAAAATTTTGCAGCACCAGCTTGATTTCGTTTGTAACAGTGGTCTTGCTGACCGTTCGGTTGTCTGTACAGATGCTGGTACTGAGTTCCCGCTCGATCATTTTCTTGAAAGAGTGCTGTTCAAGGCTCTTGAGTGCCGGGTTGGTTTGCAAGTTGCTGGTCAGGCAGACTTCAATGGTAACCCGGCGATCGGCAATGTACTGGCTTAGCTCATCAACATACTTCTCTTTGTCGGGACTCGAATCGTCATCAACTTTAGTGGCGTCGAACAAAAACAGGCCGTGACCGATGCGTTCGGCATGACATTCTGTGATTGCTTGAAAAATAGAGGAAGGTCCGTAGGCCTCCCCGGCATGAACTGTTTTGGCCAGAAAATTTTCGTGTGCATATTGAAAGGCCTTTCGGTGATCCTTTGCAGGGTTGCCTTTCTCGGCTCCGGCGAGATCAAGTGCTACAATGAGCACGCCGAGTTCGTCGCGAGTTTTTACGGCGCCTCGAGCCAATTCGAGAGAACAAAGCCCCACAATGTTTTTCATATCTGAGTAAACCAGTGAATTGATGAAGTTCGCATAATACTCTGAATAGGGGCCGAATGCTCGCAAGGCACTCACGATGATTCCATAATAAAACGGCGGCTCATAACCCGACCTAACTTCCGGACGCAGATTAAATTCTTTCTGAGCGCGTTCCAGTCCCTTGTCGACACTGGCAATCACCATTTTCATGTCCATATTTTTATTGATGTGCAACTGCGGTGCAAACCGCACTTCGATGTAACGAACACCCTCATTCTGATTGTCCTGGGCAAGTTCATAAGCGATTTGCTCTAAGTATTCAGGCTTTTGCATGACCGCGCAGGAGTAGCCAAATGTTTTCAAATACTCTTCGAGATTTGCATAATTATCTTTGAACACAAGTTCGTTTAACCCCTCAACTGTGGCGCTCGGCAGCTCAACATTCTCTTTCTTTGCGAATTCAATCAGTGTTTGCAAACGAAGTGAGCCGTCTAGGTGCACATGTAAATCGGTTTTTGGAATTCGGTTAATAAGTTCGGCGAGATCTTCTGTGTATTTTATTTTATTTTGTTGAGGCATTTTGGGATCCTTAATAAACTAACAATTGTATTTCATTTTTCTAAATTAACTCGCTTTAGAAATCCTCACCGCCGTTCGTTTAAAAGCCGGCGTCTTTGATTGCGGATCCAGCACACGCGGAACAATCTCATTCGCCTCCGGATAGTACATTGCCACATTGCCTTCCCGAATCGGGGCTTCTATCAACTCGACAGCCATTTCACCAATTTCACTTTCTACATTCACCCAGCCACCCTCGTGGAATTCATTTGAAGTAATGTCTTTTTCATTCATGAATACAACTTTTCGATGTTCCACCCCGCGGTATAAGTCTTCATCTTCATAAACTATTGTGTTAAACTGACCCTCAGAACGAAAAGTCATTAAGTTGAACTCGCCGCCCTTTGGCCGGGCATCCGGTACTGCAAAAATTGCTAAATTTGCTTTTTTATTTTCAGTATTGAAATTAGGCATGTGTTTAATTCGCCCGCGGACAGTGAATTCTTTTCCGGTATCCAGTTGATCGATGGCATCCATTTGGGGGACCGTTTGGGCGATAAATTTGCGAATTTCGTGGTGGTCCTGCAGCTTAGACCAGGGGATGGGATTTTCGCCAAACAGCTCTTTTCCTACATACACGAAAATTTCGCTTTCCGATGGTAAATCATCTGCCGGTGGCTTTTGACCGCCGGCCGATAAACGCACAAAATTGAACATGCTTTCTTGCGAGGTGCTTTGTTTTTCTTCATCGCGGGCACGTACCGGCAAAATCAAACTGTTTTTCCCGTGTCCGGAAATATGTCCCAGGTTAAGCGTGGTACTCATAAAAGCCGTAAAGTTGATTCTTCCCAAGGCTTCACCGGACCAATTGAGATCAGGATTCGCGCCGTAAAGATTGCCGCCAACGAGGACAGCAAAATCTATCTCGTCATTGTGCGCCGCTTGCATGCAAGCAAATGTGTCCTTTCCTGAAACTTCAGGCACATGAATGTTAAGCTTGCTGAATAATGCTTCAGCCATTTTCGGTTTAAGCTTAGGCACAACCCCAACAGTGCCTATCCCTTGCACGTTGCTGTGACCTCGAATTGGTAAGAGGCCAGCGCCCGGCTTGCCAACCATTCCTAACATTAAGGCTAAATTTGCAATGGCGCGAACATTTTCTACACCATGCACTTGATGGGTAATTCCCATGGCCCAGGCGTAAATTGTGTTTTGTGATTCGATGAGATAATTACAAAATATCCGTAAATCCTCAAAAGAGATACCGGATTTTTCAAGCAGCAGTCGCAAATCTTCCGATTCTAGATCTTTTAGAAACTTCTCAAAATGATTGCAGTGACTGGCTAAAAATGCTTGATTGCATTTTTTTTCCTGCCAAAGATAGACTGCAGCAGCTTTAAGAAAAGCAAGATCGCCGCCGCAATGAGGCTGCAGATAAAGACTCGCGATTTCAGAGCCAAAGAAGAGTGACCGTATTTGGCTGGGTACATTAAAACGCTGCAACCCCAGTTCTTTAAACGGATTTATCACAATCACTTTGCCGCGGCGGCGGCGCAATTCTGCGAGGTAAGTCATTAAGCGCGGATGATTGCTGGCGGGGTTAGCGCCAATCAGAACCACTAAATCGGCTTTTCTAACATCTTCCAGAGAAACAGTGCTGGTACCCCCACCTAAACTTTGAGCGAGACCCACTCCGGAGGCCTGGTGGCAATAATAAGAGCAGTTGTTAACATTGTTGGTACCCCATTGACGTGCCAAAAGTTGAACCAGAAAGGCAGCTTCCATTGAAGAACGGCCGGAGGTATAAAAAAAGCTGCGGTCGGGAGTCACAGCTTGCCAATTTTCAAGCAATTTAGTAAGGGCATCTTCCCGGCTAATTACCTGAAAATGAGTAGCTCCTTCTGACAAAAAAAGTGGATGAATCAAACGACCCAGGGACTCCAGATCACGACCGGTAAATTTAGAAAGATCATCAATCGAGGTGTTTTCAAAAAACTCGGCCGGAATACCGGCTTGCATATCCTGGGCCTGCGCCTGCATGGATTTTTTGCAGACCTGAAAGCCTTGCCCAAGTTCATTACGCATTCCCCCGGAAACCCCGCCCATGCCAACCGCACAGGTCTTGCAGGTGTTCGAACTCCTCAAAGCACGATAAAGTTTGAACACGCCGCCGGCTTTTTTCCCCATCCGAAAAGAATATCGAATAGCCGGCCATCCTCCCCCGGATTTGACTTTGAGTTTTGCCATGAATTATTTCTTAACGATTTTTTAGAAAATAGCCAATATAAGAGGAAACTAAAATAGTATATGCTGTCATTTTTATTCAACCCCCTCCTTTTTTATTCGTAGTTCATAATAAAATAATTTAAGTACTAAAAATTTTGATTATGTAGTAGGGCCGCTCCGGCTCCTCGCCCTGAAAAACGGGGCGAGGGATCCTGCGCGGGCTCCAAGCGCCTCCTCCCGACTTCATTATTATATTATTTAAGGAAAGTCGGGACGGGGTCGCTCTCCGCAACGTTGCTTTCCTTCCCAAGCGGAGCTTGGGAAGGAGGTAGTGAAAAACTGTCATTTTGCAGAAGCCTATGCTACAATTAACAAAATTTCTCCTTAACCTTCAACCAAAAAATGAGTATTGAGATTAGTCAGAGTTATAAAATCAATTTAGACTTGCATCATAAGATTTCAGTTTTTATTTTACATGACTCAAAACATTCATTCCCAGGAGGTCAAAATGGAAGATTATACACCACAACAACTAAAAAAATGGATACAGGATCTTTTTGATCCTGATACCTCAAAGGAAGAATTAGAACGTAATGCCATGACGCTTGCCCACATCCGCCAACCGGAAGCTTTACGCGCACTTGAAGAATTTCGAAAATCATCTCGAGGAAAAGAGGTAGAATGGATTGGTTGTGCAATTGATGAATGTGTTTTCGGGTTGCTGTCGCCTGAAAACGAACGCGAAGAAAAAGACTACGTCCGTGTAGAACTTTGGCAGCGTTACGAAAATGAGATTATTGAGATGGAGGGTAAACTTGAAGCGGCGGAAGATAGAAAAAAACAACTGGAAGTTGAAAAAGAATTTTTGCAAAACATCGAAGATCACGCCCCTGAAGGGCAGCCCAAATTAACTGTAATGGGAAGTCTTGGTGGAATAGACAATCTCATTTGTCTTGAAGAAAATAAAATCATGAATCTCAAACTTGAAATCGAGGGACAGGAATTTCTTCTTGAGCAAATTGAAAAAGCCATTGAATCCCCTTTTTATCGCAAGTATGGCAAGGATCAAATCGGGGTGGAAATTCATCGGAATTCTGAAGCGTGGGTGGAAGAAGACATGGACGATGAGTTACCGTTTTGAGGTTTTCTATGGACTCTAATTCTAATAAAAAGCAAATGGACGACCCACTCCAACCATAACTGAAGAAAAAATCCGAGAAGCTGGCGGCCAAATTACTTTTGAGCGGGCTTTTGAGTATGTTTGCTCGGAATATGTTAGTAAGCGCATTGTTTGGCCATCCATTTGTGAAGTGCGCGCTGAGGTGGATGGTAATTATGGAAAATATGTAACCGGATTCTAACCGTTGAAAAATGGGATCACCCGAACGTTTTGTTCCTGTCCCGCGGAAAAGCAGTTCTGCAAACACGCCGCAGCCTTGGGAATCACCTGGGTGCAGGATCCGGAAACATTTTTCAACATGGAGTCGCTGCCAGAAATGCTTAAAAAGAAATCGAGGAAGGAGCTTGAAGAATTGATTATGCAAATTATTTATAAACGAACGGAGTGCCTGACCCTGTTAGGCATCGAGGGATTTGCGGAGGATAAAAAATACGATAATGATGAGTGGTTTGATGAAGACGAGTATGGTTATTAATATTTGTGAAAAAGTTTTTTAAGTCTGTTTAAGGGTCGTCACTCTTTTCTTGTTCAACTCTCCTTCCCCAAAACGGCCACCCTGTGAAAGTCGTAATCAATAAAACCAGGCCTGCCTACAAGCGTGACAGATGCCCACAACTATGTCACAAAATCTGACATACTTTTAAGAGTTTTCTAAAAAATTACGAAATAGAAAAATATCGTTTGCGCATTGGCACATTTGTTTCTATATTTAAAGACTCTCAAATTGTTAAACCAGCCGAATCAGTCGTTAATCGTTAAGACAACTTCCATAGGAGGAAAAGCATGGGGCATAGCCTTAAGAATATCTCTATCTTGATTATAACCATAGCAACCTGGCTTGCTCCACTGTATTTACCCGAAACCATCCATGCCCAAAACGAAGAAGAATCCGACCGAAGCTTTCTTTCTCTCTACAAAGAAGCGGCAGAGAGGTATCATAGAGAAGAATTCGATGAGGCAATTCAACTGGGAAATATTATTCGTGAGCGCTATCCCGATGAACCTGCAGGTGCTTTTGGTTTACTGACGTCCTATCAAACAATCATGAGAAATTATCGGGTGAGAATTTATGAATCAGAATTCGACAGCCTGCTGAATCTCTCGGTTAAATTAGCTAAAAAAGCGGTCAAAAACAACAAAAAAGACGGCAGAAATTATTTTTATTTAGGGTGCGCCTATGGATCGAGATGCGTATTTAAAGCGAGGCGCGGCGAATGGCTGGAAGCTTTCAGAGACGGATCGCAAGTTCAAAAAAACTTCAAGAAAGCAATAACATATAGTCCGGAATTTTATGATTCTTACTATGGTCTGGGACTCCAAAAATACTGGTTGAGCGCCAAATCAAAAATCTTGAGAGCTTTACCTTTTGCCCGGAACAACCGACAGCAAGGAATTGAGTATGTTAAGCTTGCGGTGGAAAAAGGCCAGTTCCTGAATGTCGATGCAAAGTATGGGTTGGCAGCAATTTATTATAACGAAGAAGAGTTTGAAAATGCTCTTGAAATGACGGATCACCTTTATGAATCGTTTCCCAACAATCCGACTCTTCTTTATCGGCGGGGAAGAATTTATCAGAAACTTGAAAGATGGGCTGAAGCCAAAGAAACTTTTAATGAACTTGACAAAGTGCTCAATGCAGCGAAATACCAAAGTGTAAGCTACAGAGTAGAACTTATGTATCAAACTGCAAAATGCCAATTCCATCTAAACGATATGCTCGAGGCCCAAAGACTTTGCAAAAAGGCCATCGATCTTGAGAAGGAGTGCGATTTTTCAAAAGAAATGGACGGCCCGTTTGAAAAATTTTCTGAAATCAAAAAAGAACTTTTTGAATTGGCGGATAAAATCAAATCAATTATGATCTCGGAAGCAAATAACACTACAAACAAGTAACTATCTTCCAAATTTTTAGTAGGTATTAAAGTTGCTAATATAGTAAACATCTTCCGCAAATAAAATTGCCATCCCTCTCCTGAATTTTACTCATCCCGTCAATCTAACCCCTTTAAAATCAAGACTTATTTTTTCTTTAGGCGTTTTATTTCAATGGCATAGCCTTTGCTTGTTTCGATAAAAATTACACGGGCTTTTAATTAAAACAATTATTGGAAAAATCTATGCCATCCTTAAAACTTGTCTTGCTTTTTTGCCTTTTTCCCGGGCTTTTAATAATTACTGGACCTTCGTTTGCGCAGGAGAAGGGCACAGGTGACTTGGAAGATTTTGCAGACGACTTTGGAGAAGAAGAGTCGGGCAGCGATTCAGACACTGAAGAATCGGCAAGATTCTTCCTATGGCTTTTCTTTGAAAGCTTTAGTGAAATTTCCCAATTGTGGGGAGGCACGCCTGAAACCGAGTTTGGACCGTTTCCATCTCATCCTTACGCCGGAGAAAATGGTTTCATGAGCCATTCGGATGATTATCGAAGCTACTTTTTTAATACCGAGTTCAGTTACCACCAAGTCCACCGAAGCAATGTCAGAAGTTTTATGTTAAAATGGGAAACCCAATTTGTCCGCAGCAGCAAATTGGCTTTTGATGTAGCCTTTTATCAGGAAGATTTATTTGAGAACGGCTTTCGGAAAACAAAAGACCAACTTACATTTTGGGGAATTCGCTACGGCCATTCACTTTATCGTTCGCCGCAAATGATTTTGAATCTCGAAGGCGGCTTCAGGGGATTTCATAGAAACCGGGCTCACGGCGGTCCTGAAATCGCTGTAGACTTGCAGTTCTTTCCTAAAAAACCTTTGATCATCGAAACCAGTTTAGCGGTCGCTTATATCAGCAATGCACCTCTTTATACTGTAGAGGCCAATGCCGGAATTTTATTTGGCCGATTTGAAGTTTTGGGCGGTTTACGAATCCTCAAGAACAAATCATCTGACCTGCTGGACGGATTCAAAGTTGGCTTGCGTGTTTGGTATTAGTATTCCCACTGTGGATGGCGCCTCTGTAATCTCAGTTTTTACGAGCAAAAGTAACTAAGACAAATGAACTAATAGGCAATACTTAGTATCTTTACAGAGTATCGTTTATTAACGTGGAGGAAGGAAAGAATAAATAAAATAAACAAAGTTTCCTGTTTGTTTCTAATTTTTGCTTTTTTCTTTGGTTGCAAGGAAGACAACCCAACCGGACCTTTGGCTGAAGATTTTGCTTTTCCGCTTAAAATCGGCAATAAATGGGAATATGCAAGAACGTTCTCTACTTTCAATATTCGTGGCGATACTACTGGTATTAACTTAGCTCCAACCATTGTTGCTAACTTGGTATCAGAAATTGTTAGAATGGATACTTTACCTAATTCTGTGGAAACTTTTGTGTTCCATACGACCGAGACCTTTGAAAATCTCTCTTTTAAATTTGAAGACGATAGCTATTACAAAAATCAAGCGGACGGTCTTTTTCTGTACGCACACTCAAATCCAGTTGCCATACTTTTAAAATCAGCTGTAAAAAAGCAGCTCTTGTTTCAAGACAGATATTTTAGTAATATCAGAGAAATTCTATTATTTATTGAAAGAGTAGTTGTAAATAACATCACAACGGCAGATACTTTGATTATCGAGGACCCCCCATTCAAAAGTTTGCAATATCCCCTGGAAATTGGCTCACAATGGATTTACAGTACTAACAATTTCGCTACAACAGAAAAAAAGGTGTTAGGAAAAGAAAAAGTTGAAACTCCTGCTGGAGATTTCGATTGTATTAAAATCCAGTGGATTATAGACTTTGGTAGTGATATTGAGTTTTTTGATTTTATTTGTTCAAAAGGGCTGGTAAAAAGGAGCGTAATAGTAAAAGATATCAGGGTTACAACCCCAGACAATCCGGATGGAACAGGAGTTCTTTTTGACAGCAAAGATGAGTTTGAGGTAATTAATTTTAATTTAGAATAAAGTTAATCAAAACTTGTTATTCTCTCTTTATCAAAAGGGTAATAAGAAACTAGTTCGAAACTGGTTTAAAAAACCAAAGAGACAGTATATTGCAATCGCAAAATAAGTTAGGATTGAGGAGAAGACGTTTATTTGCCCCTACTCCACTCCGGTCTTTCCTTAGCCTCAGCTTCTTTTGGGCGCTTGACAATCTTGATCTTTAGTGTTACATTGTTTTAAAACTCCCAGTAAAGTCAATGAAAATTGTCGCTGATATTCATCTCCACTCTCATTTTTCCCGCGCTACAAGTAAAAATCTCAATTTAGAATATCTCAGCAAATGGGCACAGCTCAAAGGTGTCCATGTCGTCGGCACCGGCGACATCGCCCACCCGGGCTGGCTGGCAGAAATGAAAAAGAAGCTTGAACCTGCTGAAGACGGACTCTTCCGCTTAAAGGAAGAATTTGCAAAATCAATCCAGACTGAGGTTCCGAAAAGCTGTCACGGAACGGTTCGTTTCATGCTTGCGGGAGAAATCAGCAATATCTACAAAAAGAACGACAAGGTCCGAAAAATTCACAACGTTGTTTTTATGCCTTCTTTCGATGCGGTGGAAAAATTTCAAGCCCGGCTTGAAAAAATCGGCAATATTCGGGCGGACGGTCGGCCGATTTTAGGACTTGATTCCCGGGATTTGCTGGAAATTGTTTTAGAAACCGATCCGCAAGGTCACTTCATTCCGGCACACATCTGGACGCCCTGGTTTGCACTTTTTGGCTCGATGTCCGGCTTCGACTCAATAGAAGAATGCTTCGAAGATTTGACCGGGCATATCTTTGCCCTGGAAACCGGACTTTCATCTGATCCGCCCATGAATTGGCGGCTCTCAGCTCTGGATAATTACACGCTGGTTTCAAATTCAGATGCGCATTCGCCACCGAAATTAGCGAGAGAGGCAAACGTTTTTGATACTGAACTCTCCTACCCTGCGCTCTTTAATGCTTTAAAGACCGGCGACCCTAAGCAATTTCTCGGTACAATCGAGTTCTTTCCTGAGGAAGGCAAATACCATTATGATGGCCATAGAAAATGCAAAGTGCGCTGGGATCCTAAAACAACACTAAAACACAACCGGATTTGCCCGGAATGTGGAAGAGAAGTAACGGTAGGCGTGATGCACCGGGTAAACACCCTGGCTGACAGAGCACTCGGAGAAAAGCCCGCAAAAAGTCAACCCTTCAGGAATCTTATTCCTTTACCAGAAATTTTAGCAGAGGTTTACAGTTGTGGAGTCAACACGAAACGAGTCAATGAAAGCTGGGAGTTTTTGCTCTCAAAGTTAGGTCCTGAATTACATATCCTGGAAGATGCACCGTTGGTGGAAATAGAAAAATTGGGCGGCTCACTTTTATCGGAAGGGATCCGAAGAATGCGCAAAGGTGAAGTGCAGATTGCACCCGGATACGACGGAGAATATGGCAGCATCCGCCTATTTGAAGATCTGGAACGCGCAAAATATTCCAGCCAATTGGGATTTTTTGAAGAACAGATCAAAGGTAAACCCAAGTCAAAACAACAACTAAAAATCTCCGACAAGACCGAAAGCCAAAATTACGGCACCTCCGCGATCTCCAAAACATCAAATAAAAAAGATAGCCAAAGTGAGCAAACTTTCCCAAAGAATAATTTACTTAAAAAAAAGGCACCAGTTGAAAAAGATCAGTTAGCTTTAATAGAATTAAATAGCCAGCAAGAGGCCGCAGTCCTCTGTATTGATAAACCGGTTATCATTGTTGCCGGACCGGGTACAGGTAAGACTCGAACACTCACCCACCGCATTGCCTATTTAGTAGGTAAAAATGGAATTGAGCCACAAAACATTCTTGCGCTCACCTTTACAAACAAAGCTGCGCAGGAAATGCAGGAGCGCCTAAACAAACTATTAGATTTCGGCAAAGCCAACGAAATGACCATTGAAACATTTCATGCTTTAGGTGCGCAAATCTTAAGACAGGATGGGCATCGAATTGGCGTTCCCTCAAATTTTTCCATCTGCACTGAAAAGGATCAGTTAACGGTTCTAAAGAATATAACTTCTGGATTGAAAGAAAGGAATCTCAAGCAAACGCTCGAGGCAATTTCGAAAGCAAAAAGCCAACTTCTTACTCCGAAAAATTCCGATGAAAATTTATCAAACGAATTTAAGAATGTCTATCAAAAGTACCAGTCAGAACTAAGAAGAAATCACATGTTGGATTTTGATGATCTGATTTTTTATCCTGTCCAGCTATTTCAAGAAAATTCAAAATTCATAGAAAAGTACTCAGCCCGTTTCAAATGGATTTCAGTTGACGAATATCAAGATATCAATTTTGCTCAATATCAATTGCTGAAGCTCCTGACAAGTGGCGAGAGCAATCTCTGTGTAATTGGGGATCCTGATCAAGCAATTTACGGATTTCGAGGTGCAAATAAAGAATTTTTTCTAAAATTTCAAGAAGACTTTCCCAATGCAATAACGGTTGCCTTAAATCAGAATTATCGTTCGAGCCAAACCATTTTGAATGCTTCTTCTCAATTAATCTCAAAAAATCCCGAACGGAAAAATGTTGATATCTGGTCTGGAATCATTAGTCAAACCAAACTGGAAATTTACAGCGCACCGACTGACAAAGCTGAAGCGGAGTATGTCGTTCACGAAATAGAAAAAATGGTAGGCGGCACGAGCTATTTCTCTCTTGATTCCGAAAGAGTGATCAATGAAGCTGTGGATGCTCAGGCAACTTTCAGTGATTTTGCAGTGCTTTTTCGTCTGAATGCGCAAAGCAGATTATTAATTGAAGCCTTTCAACGCTCGGGAATTCCGTATCAAACTGTTGGGGAAACTCCATTTTATGAGCGAAAGGAGGTTAGTCAAATTCTGGATTATTTAAAATTACTAAACAACCCGACCTCAGATTGCCATAAAAAAAGTGTTCAGAACAACAGAGACCGAAAAAACAACGAACTCAACTTTTTTAATCAAAATAGTAATCTAAATGCCATAGAGGTTATTGAAAAAATCATTGAAAAATTTTATCCGCCAAATTATTTTGATAAAAATGAAAAGTTAAAAGTGCTACTTAACCAGCTCTTTTTACGATGCAAACCATTTGAAAATCGATTGAGCGATTTTCTGGACTCAACTGTGTTGCAAACAGAAACTGATGAATACGACCCAAGGGTCGATAGGGTTACACTAATGACTTTGCATGCTTCGAAGGGGTTGGAGTTCCCTGTCATTCTTATAGTCGGCTGTGAAGAAAATTTGATTCCATATCAGAAAAAAGGTGAGGACTTAGACCTCGAAGAAGAACGCCGCCTATTTTATGTTGGCATGACCCGTGCTCAGAAGAAACTCATTCTGATGAATGCCAAGAAACGCTTTCTGTTTGGGAAGCAATGTGAAAATAGTCCGTCCCGTTTTTTAAACGATATTGAAGAGGCTCTTAAAGAAATAAAGCAAAGAGATTTCAAGAAGAAAATCAAAGAAATGAAAAAACGTAATCAACTAGATTTATTTTAACTTTTGGATAAGGAATATAAGTCTTGACAATTTGTAACTATGTTAGTAAATTTACATGCAAACTTGGAAAAAGGAGTCAGCCATGCATGACAAGATTTTACAACAGCTTTCAAACAGGATTCAAACTCGGTATAAAAAAGGATTTAAGATTACAACCCGAAAAGCGGTTGCTTTCTCCTTAGTTTTACATCTTTTTTTGGGCATTGCACTCGCGGCTATGAATAGAGACAAAATTGCTGGCCTTATGACAGCAAAAGAAGAGAATATAGAATTTGAGCTTGTTACTCTTAAGGATTTGGATTTGAAAAGTAATACCAGTCGGAAGGGAAATCTTCAATCAAATTCTTCTTCAGCTAAGAAAGCAGGAAAAAAAGTTGGGTTGTCTTCAAGCACCAGTAAAAAATTAGTAGCTGAAAATGTGAACGTCAATAAAGAAGCTGTCATGTTAGCATCGCTGGCAAGTTTAAGCGAACTGCAAGAATCCTTTCAATTTGTAATACAGGAGCTCTCTGTGGACGAAGAAGGCATTTTTACGCCAATTCAGGGCGATGTACCTGATACGAAAGTGATTGCGGATGGTTTAGTGAATGCCAAAGGCTTTGGAGGTCGCAGGGGAATCATCTCGATTTCGGGAGGCGGAAGTGGGAAATGTCCTCCCAGACCCAGACCTTGAAAAATTGAATCCTTTAAAAAAAGGGTTGCTTATTTGAAGCAACCCTTTTTTATCTTATCAATAACGGCTGATTAGTTCAGCTTTTCAAGTTGTGCAAGTACCTTTTTCACCTTAACCGCCCTTTCATCTTTCTCTGGTACTAACGTTACAAACTTTCGAAATTCCTCGACTGCCTCGTTAATTTGCTTAGATTTCTGGAGTAGCACAGCCAAATTTAAATGGCTGGAAGGATGTTCCGGATTGTTTTCAATCTCCTGCCGGTAGGCTTCAATCGCTTCGGAAGATTTCCCCTGTTGATCGAGTATTTGTCCTATCTGGAAATTTGCCAGTTTTCTTTTTGGTTCTAGGTTTAGGACCTTTTGATAATTTTCCAGCGCAGCTGTTGTATCAGCAAGCAAATAATTCACTTGAGCTAAATTCATGTATCCTTCAGGAAGAGTCGCATCAAGCTCAGTTGTTTTGATAAAGTTTTCCAAAGCTTTTTCGTAGACATTCATATCCACATAAACGATGCCCAGATTCAGATATGCCTCAACATATTTTTCATCGATCTGTGTAGCTCGACGCAAAAGCCTCCTTGCTTCTTCAAACTTTTTCTGTTCACGGAAGAGTTTACCTAATTCATTGTAAGCTGCTTTGTTGTCTTTATTTATCTCAATAGCCTTTTCAAACTGCTTTTGAGCTTCTTCCAAGTCTCCGTCTTTTCTATGCAGTATTCCCAATGTCAAATGTGCTTTATCCATAACAGAGTCAACCTCGATTGCATTTCTTAGATGTTTCTCTGCTTCGGTATTATTCTCCATCTTTTCTTCGATATACGCTAAGTTATAGTGTGCTTCAGCGTAATCACTTCGCGAATTAATTGCTTCTTTTAAATTTTCTGAAGCTGAATCGAATTCCTCTAAACCGATATATGCTAGACCGATATTGAACCTAATGTCGGCCTTATCATAGCCTGGTTTCTCCGTAATAGGCTTCAACTCCTCTGCTTTATTAAGCTCTTCAATGGCTGTATCAAAATCATTCGTTTGCAGAAATGTTAATCCTAAAACATAATATGCTTCGGCAAATTCTGAATTAAAGTCGATTGCTTGATTTAAAAGATATCTTGCCTGAATGTAATTACCCTTTCTATGTAACTCCGCACCCTGAACGTATAGACCAATTGTTCTTTGTTTAAAAGTACGTTTTGGAGTTGAGGCACAATAGCTGAACAAAACCATTACTGCAAAATAAAAGCCCAACTCCCGAGCAAACTTTCTGAAAAATTTCATAAATCATTTCCTTTACTTTGAAATTAAAAAATTACCCAGCGATCAACAACATAAACATTCTTTTAAGTAAATATTTCATTTATCACAATCTATTCCACGACGATAAAGAGAATCAACTCCCTGAATTGCGTACAGGATTCACCGACATATAAAATATGACTTACTAATGTTAATTTCAAATGTTTTCTACCCAATTTAATCAAAAAATTGTTATATAAGCATTTTTTGATTATTCTGATTTTTTGCTACACTATCGTATTTTCCGCTTGACATTTGTGCGAAAAATTATAAATTTAGGCACAAGAGAATAAGGGGGAAGGAAACCTAAGAGAAGGAGGTGATTGGATTGGCTGAGACAGCTTATTGTGTTAAGTGTCGGGAGAAAAGGGATATGGAAGACCCGGAAAGGGTTACTATGAAAAATGGTCGACCTGCAATGAAAGGTAAATGTTCAAAATGCGGCACCGGAATGTATAAAATTCTTTCTTCAAAATAGGAGTTTCATGTCGTAGTAAAAAAGCGGAATAATTTATTCCGCTTTTTTACTTCCTGTTTACCCATTTTCAAATTTTAAAAATATATCCTTTTATCTCCCACAAAACTTTCAATTGCACCTCGTTTTTGCTTCCGACAACTATTGCAGCCTTATTCAACTTAGCCAGAAAATTAAAAAGGGAAAAGTAAAAAAACTTTTCCCTTTTTAAAATAAAATCCCGGCGACGTCCTACTCTTCCACCCCATCTCCAGGGCAGTACCATCGGCGCTGAAGGGCTTAACTACTCTGTTCGGAATGGGAAGAGGTGTTTCTCCTTCGCTATTGCCACCGGAAAAATTTCCGAATTACAATTTAAGAATGGCTTATTGGCATATTCTTGATTTTAAACCCTTAACAATCTGCTGCTAACCAAAAATAATGGTTAAGCCTCACGGCTTATTAGTACCACTCGGCTGAACACATTACTGCGCTTACACCTATGGCCTATCAACCTCGTCGTCTCCGAGGAGCCTTTAGTCCCGACGAATCGGGAAGGGAGATCTCATCTTGGGGTGGGCTTCGCACTTAGATGCTTTCAGCGCTTATCCCTTCCGAACATAGCTACCCAGCAATGCCTCTGGAGAGACAACTGGTACACTAGGGGTTCGTCCACTTCGGTCCTCTCGTACTAGAAGCAGCTCCCCTCAAATCTCCTACGCCCGCGACAGATAGGGACCGAACTGTCTCACGACGTTCTAAACCCAGCTCACGTACCGCTTTAATGGGCGAACAGCCCAACCCTTGGGACCTTCTCCAGCCCCAGGATGCGATGAGCCGACATCGAGGTGCCAAACCGAGCCGTCGATGTGAACTCTTGGGCCCGATAAGCCTGTTATCCCCGGAGTACCTTTTATCCGTTGAGCGATGGCGCTTCCACACGCAACCACCGGATCACTAAGCCCTGCTTTCGCACCTGCTTGACCTGTATGTCTCGCAGTTAAGCTCCCTTATGCCTTTACACTCTACGCACGATTACCGACCGTGCTGAGGGAACCTTTGGGCGCCTCCGTTACTCTTTTGGAGGCGACCGCCCCAGTCAAACTACCCGCCTAGCATGGTCCCCGACCCGGATAACGGGCCTAGGTTAGAATTCTACCAAAACAAGGGTGGTATTTCAAGGTTGACTCCACGCCTACTAGCGTCGACGCTTCAAAGTCTCCCACCTATCCTACACATGCAATGCCAAAATCCAATGCTAGGTTATAGTAAAGGTTCACGGGGTCTTTCCGTCCCGTCGCGGGTAACCGGCATCTTCACCGGTACTACAATTTCGCCGAGCCTCTGGTTGAGACAGTGCCCAAGTCGTTACACCATTCGTGCAGGTCGGAACTTACCCGACAAGGAATTTCGCTACCTTAGGACCGTTATAGTTACGGCCGCCGTTTACTGGGGCTTCGGTTCAAAGCTTCTCCCGACAAGTCGGGATAACCTATCCCCTTAACCTTCCAGCACCGGGCAGGTGTCAGTCCCTATACTTCGCCTTAACGGCTTTGCAGAGACCTGTGTTTTTAGTAAACAGTCGCCCAGGCCTGGTCACTGCGACCCTTTTCAGCTCCAGACGCGAAGTCTTTCACCTAATCAGGGCACCCCTTCTTCCGAAGTTACGGGGTTAATTTGCCTAGTTCCTTAACCAGAGATCACTCGCGCACCTTGGGATTCTCTCCCCATCTACCTGTGTCGGTTTACAGTACGGTCACCTAAAACAACCTACGAGGTTTTTCTTGGCAGCATGCTTACGGTCAGTTGGTTTGGCAAAGCCTCATTTCCCATTCGTGTCTCGAAGTTAAAGTGGATCGGATTTACCTTATCCACACTCCTACGCACTTAGACCGGCAATCCAGAGTCCGGCTGACCTGTCACTTCTGCGTCACCCCTTAAGTTAACGCTTTTTGGTGGTACGGGAATATTCGCCCGTTTTCCATCGCCTACGCCTTTCGGCCTCGGCTTAGGGTCCGACTAACCCTGAGCAGACGAACTTTACTCAGGAAACCTTAGATTTTCGGTGAAGAGGATTCTCACCTCTTTTATCGCTACTCATGCTGGCATAATCAATTCCATCTCCTCCAGCAGACCTCACAGTCCACCTTCGCAGGTCAATGGAACGCTCCTCTACCACTCGTGCAAGCACGAATCCGTAGTTTCGGTGATGAACTTAAGTCCCGGCAATTGTCGGCGCAAGACCGCTTGACCAGTGAGCAGTTACGCACTCTTTAAATGGTGGCTGCTTCTAAGCCAACATCCTGGTTGTCTGAGCGCTCTCACATCCTTTATCACTTAGTTCATACTTGAGGACCTTAACTGACGGTCTGGGTTGTTTCCCTCTCGGCTATGAAGCTTATCCCCCATAGCCTGACTCCCGTAAAACAAGTAAACGGTATTCGGAGTTTGTTTGGGGTTGGTACCCTTGTGAGGGCCCTAGCCCATTCAGTGCTCTACCCCCGTCACTCTATCATACGAGGCTAGTCCTAAAACTATTTCGAGGAGAACGAGCTATCTCCGGGTTTGATTGGCCTTTCACCCCTACCCACAACTCATCCCCTAAGTTTTCAACCTTAGTGGGTTCGGGCCTCCACGACCTGTTACGGCCGCTTCACCCTGGCCATGGGTAGATCACCCGGCTTCGCGTCTACTCCACGCTACTGAAACGCCCTATTCAGACTCGCTTTCGCTACGACTACGGCTCTGAAAGCCTTAATCTTGCAACGTAAAGTAACTCACCAGCTCATTATGCAAAAGGCACGCGGTCGTTCGCAGATGTCCGAAGACAACTGAAAACTCCCACTGCTTGTAGACATACGGTTTCAGGTACTATTTCACTCCCCGCCAGGGGTACTTTTCACCTTTCCCTCACGGTACTAGTTCACTATCGGTCACAAGAGAGTATTTAGCCTTGGGTGGTGGTCCACCCAGATTCCCGCAAGATTTCTCGTGTCCCGCGGTACTTGGGAAATCAATAAGAAAGTCACCTCTTTTTTCACCTACAGGGCTGTCACCTTCTTTGGCGCACACTTTCCAGAGTGCTTCGGCTAAAAGGGTGATTTGTAACTTTCCGACCCCACCGACTTGAGGTCAAATTAATTCCCGCAACCCCCGTCTCACAACGCAGTCAGACTTTAACATGAAACGGGTTTAGGCTGTTCCCCGTTCGCTCGCCGCTACTTAGGGAATAACGGTTGTTTTCTTTTCCTGGAGGTACTTAGATGTTTCAGTTCCCTCCGTTGTCTTCACTCTGCCTATGGATTCAGCAGAGGATTTCTGGACATGACTCCAGAAGGGTTGCCCCATTCGGAAATCCCCGGCTCTAAGGTTGTTTGCACCTCCCCGAGGCTTTTCGCAGCTTACCACGTCCTTCATCGTCTTCTTGTGCCAAGGCATCCACCGTATGCCCTTAGTATCTTAACCAAAAATCATGATTAACAACAGATAGTTAAGGGTTTAAATTTGTAAATATACCTTGATTCTTAAATTGTCAAAGAACAATTCTTTTATTTAGAAATAAAAAAGAATAATGTCTTGGAATTTGTTTTTGTGGAGCTGGACGGGATCGAACCGACGACTTCCGCCTTGCAAGGGCGGCGCTCTCCCAGCTGAGCTACAGCCCCATCATAGAAAAGGCCAAGTCTTCAACCCACTCACCGACCCCACTTTATTATCGTGGGCCTAGGTAGAGTTGAACTACCGACCTCACGCTTATCAGGCGTGCGCTCTAACCGCAGCTGAGCTATAGGCCCATTTTTAAACCCTGCTCAACTCTTCGGAAATAAAAAAAGAGTGTGCCGACTCATGCTGTCAATTGAGTTCGACCTAGGAGTACGCTTAGATTCTCAGTCGAACCTAAAACATTTTCTCCCTAGAAAGGAGGTGATCCAGCCGCACCTTCCGGTACGGCTACCTTGTTACGACTTCGCCCCAGTCATCGATCTCACCTTAGGCGCCTCCCTCCCGAAGGTTGGGCCAGCGACTTTGGGTGCTACCGACTTCCATGGCGTGACGGGCGGTGTGTACAAGGCCCGGGAACGTATTCACCGTGGCGTTCTGATCCACGATTACTAGCGATTCCGACTTCATGCAGTCGAGTTGCAGACTGCAATCTGAACTGAGGCCGGTTTTCAGGGATTTGCTCCACCTCGCGGCTTAGCTCCCCGCTGTACCGACCATTGTAGCACGTGTGTAGCCCTGGGCGTAAGGGCCATGAGGACTTGACGTCATCCCCACCTTCCTCCGGCTTCTCACCGGCAGTCCCC